>JAYVDN010000650.1:0-1651 GCA_043749385.1 Polaromonas sp. | reverse complement strand
CCAAATTCAAAGCTGCAAGCCCCGCTGCCGCAGCAGCCCCATAGCTGACCAGCACGCAATTAGCAACCCCTGCCCCGGCCTGCAGGCTCTAAAATGTAGGTATGACATTTAACGCCGCCCAAGCTATTACCCTAGCGCTAGAGACCTTTGACATCGAAGCCGCGGCCGTGCAGGGCCTGCGCGCACGGCTAGCGCAGCCCGGCCCGCAGCAAGCCGCATTTACCAAAGCCATCGAGCTGGTGCTGGCCACTCGGGGCCGCGTAGTGGTCATGGGCATGGGCAAAAGCGGGCATATTGGCCGCAAAATTGCCGCTACCTTAGCGTCTACCGGCACGGCTGCCATGTTTGTACACCCCGCCGAGGCCAGCCATGGCGACTTGGGCATGATCAAAGCGATTGACTGCGTGCTGGCTATTTCTAACTCGGGCGAGTCCGACGAACTGACCGCCATCTTGCCTGTGATCAAGCGCATGGGTACGCCGCTGATCGCCATTACCGCTGGCCTAGGATACACCCTAGCCCACCATGCGGCGGCCACGCTAGACAGCAGTGTCGCCAAAGAAGCCTGCCCATTGAACCTGGCGCCTACCGCCAGTACCACGGCGCAGCTCGCCTGGGGCGATGCGCTGGCCGTGGCGCTGCTGGACGCACGCGGCTTTAAAGCCGAAGATTTTGCCCGCTCCCACCCGGGCGGTAGCTTAGGGCGCAAGCTGTTTACCCATGTGCGCGACGTCATGCGCGAGGGCACTGCTGTGCCCCGCGTACCACCCAGCGCATTGTTTATCGACCTGATGCGCGAGATGAGCGCTAAAGGCTTGGGCGCTACCGCCGTGGTAGATGCGGCAGGTAAGCCCATGGGTATCTTCACCGACGGTGACCTGCGCCGCCTGGTCGAGCAAGGCCATGACCTGCGCACCCTGCAAGCCACCGACGTGATGCACGCCAACCCACGCACCTTAAGCTCTGACGCGTTGGCAGTAGATGCTGTGGCTATGATGGAAGCGCACCAAATTACCAGCGTGCTGGTGACCGATGCGCAAGGCTTGCTAGTGGGTGCACTGAATACCAACGACTTGATGCGCGCTAAAGTAATCTAGCCGCGCCATGCCCATGCCATCACACCGTTCATAAAAATCACCATGCCCGCCACCCGCACCGCCACACAAACCTTTGACCCCGCCCTGCTGCTGCGCGCGCAAGGTGTGCGCATCGTGTTTTTTGATGTGGATGGCGTGCTAACCGACGGCGGCCTGCACTTTAGCGAGGCGGGCGAAACTCTCAAACGTTTTAACGTGCTGGACGGCCAAGGCTTCAAAATGCTGCAGCGCGCAGACATCCATATTGCCGTGATCACCGGGCGCGACAGTGCACCCCTGCGCACCCGCCTAAAAGCGCTGGGCGTAGAACATGTTGTGTACGGCACCGAGGACAAACTGCCCGCTGCGGACAAGCTATTAGCCCAGCTAGGCCTAAATTGGTCGCAAGCCGCCGCCATGGGCGACGACTGGCCCGATTTGCCTTTGCTGTGCCGCGCCGCATTGGCCTGTGCGCCTGCCAACGCACATGCAGAGAACCACGCTGTCGCCCACTTTATTACGCGCCAGCGGGGTGGCGAAGGCGCAGCGCGCGAACTGTGCGACCTGGTGCTGGC
>JAYVDN010000649.1:0-5560 GCA_043749385.1 Polaromonas sp. | reverse complement strand
GCCATGACGGGTGAGATTACCCTGCGCGGCGAAGTCACGGGTATTGGCGGCTTGAAAGAAAAGCTGCTGGCGGCATTGCGCGGGGGTATCAAAACCGTGCTGATTCCCGAAGAGAACGCCAAAGACCTGCAAGACATTCCTGAGAACGTGAAAAACGGCTTGGAAATCGTGCCCGTTAAATGGATCGACCAGGTGTTAGCTGTAGCGCTAGAGCGCATGCCCACGCCCTTGCCTGACGAAGAACCTGTCGTGGCAGAAGCGGTCACAGCAGAGAATGTAAAAATCAGCGCAACGCAAACAACAAGTTCGGTGAAACACTAAAAAGTTCTGCTACAATTCAGTCTGAAACGCGGGAATAGCTCAGTTGGTAGAGCGCAACCTTGCCAAGGTTGAGGTCGAGAGTTCGAGACTCTTTTCCCGCTCCATATTTTTGGAGCTACATCGATGGCTCCATACCTGAAAGGGAAGCGCATGCTTCCCTTTTTTTTCTTTAGAATAGAAGTTTGTGCACATCCTGGTATGGTCACAAATGGGTAGATTTTCTAAGGCGCGGTAGCAAAGCGGTTATGCCCCGGATTGCAAATCCGGTTAGCCCAGTTCGACTCTGGGCCGCGCCTCCAATAACAATAAGCTGCCAAGGTGGTATTTTTCTAAGTGTGTGGCTCAGCCACTGGCCTCGATGGTGGAATAGGTAGACACAGCGGACTTAAAATCCGCCGCTTCGTTCATAGCGGGCGTACCGGTTCGATTCCGGTTCGAGGCACCATTTGTAGCTAAAGCGGTTGGTAGTAGCACTCCGAACCGGTACGCCCAAGGGCGGTAATGACGATGCGCGCTAGTGCGCAGGGTTCGATTCTTGGCGCGCCGGACCGGAGAAATTGCCACCTTCGCTTCGCGTTTGGGTGGTAATTTCTTTCAACCCCATCATTTTTCGCGCTGATTTTCTTTGCGCCCATCTTGCACTTGTTTGTAGTCGCACTACACTCTACTTATGACTACGTATTCCCAGCCCTTTGAAATCCATGTGCACGGCGATGTGCCTCTGCGTGACGATGTAACTTTTACGCAGCTTGAAGAGGCGCTTAAGCCTTTGTGGTCGTATGCCGGTGCCAAGTCGATGGCCAAAGGCGCGGTGAGCTCTTATGAGGAAGAGCCCGGCCTGCGCATGGATCCTAAAGAGCATGTGCTGCACATGTGCTGGACGGTGCCTGCCGACGAAGACATTCGCCAGGCGCTGGAGGAGATGTGCATGGGCCTGAACGAGCTGGCCAGCGCCGGTGCGGCCATCGAGATCAGCATTTACGATGCCGAGTTTGACGAAGATGATGAAGAAGACGAAGAGGCGGAGTCGCGCGATGATTTTCTGATGCTGTTTGTCGGCCCCACGCCCGGCGACATCATGCAGGTGCAGCGCGACATGCTGGTGGAGGACATGATGGCCGTGGTGGAGCGCCACTTCGACCGTGCAGAAATGCAAGGCATTGTGACCGAGGTGGACAAGCTGTTTACCCAGCGCTTTGACAAACTGGTCAGCTCCTTGCAAGTAGGCCGCCCACCGCGTGGCCCAGGCGGCGGCGCTGCCGGCCACGGAGGCCGCAAGCCTCGGCATTTGCATTAAATTTAAGTTGAAAATAGGGCTGCAGCCCTTTAGAATATCGCGGGAGCAGCTACGAAATACATAGTGCATGCAAGTTGCTCGAACGCCGCCCGCATCACTCCCCGGACTGGTAAAAGCAATCCGGGCACAGCCCACGGTAACGCCCATTGCCGCCAATCAGCACTTGTGCCCCTTCGCGTATGCGCTCGCCCGTATCGGTGAACCGGGCGTTCATGCTGGCTTTTTTGCCGCATTCGCAAATCGTTTTCATTTCCTCAATGTCGTCGGCCAGCACCAGCAAGGTGGCGGCTCCGGCAAACGCCTTGCCTTGAAAGTCGCTGCGCAGGCCGTAGCACATGATGGGGATGTCGTAGGTATGCGCCCAGTGGTGCAGCTCCTCCACCTGCGCCATGGTTAAAAACTGCGCCTCGTCAATCAGCACGCAGGACAGCTTGGCGATCCATTTAGCCTGCTGGGCATGTGCAATGCGCTCGGCCATGCTGTGGGTTGCGTTAAAAGTAACCGCCTCACGCGACAGACCCAGGCGCGATGCAATGTGGCCCACACCGTCCCGGCTGTCCAGCTCGGCTGTGAGCAGCACCACGGCCATGCCGCGCTCCTCATAGTTGTAGGCCGCTTGCAACAGCGAGGTGGATTTGCCTGCGTTCATCGCGGCGTAGCGAAAATAGAGTTTGGCCATGGATTTGTTTTCAGAATGCCAAGCTTACCGCACATAATGCGGTCACAACCTCAGGAGACTTCCCATGGCATTGTTCAGTCAAGACGCTCTCAACCCCGGTGTGAAAAAGCGCGAGGTATTTGGCTGGGCGATGTATGACTTTGCGAACTCGGGCTATACCACGGTGGTTATCACCGCCGTGTTTGCTGCCTACTTTGTGGGCGGCATTGCCAAGGGCGCTGAATGGGCTACGTTTGTGTGGACGCTGGCCCTAAGCATCTCCTACGCCATCGTGATGTTGACCATGCCCAGTCTGGGCGCCTACGCCGACATGCGCGCGGCTAAAAAGCGGTTGTTGATGGTGTTTACCGTGGGCTGCGTGCTGTCTACCGCCGCGTTGGCTTTTGCGGGGCCGGGCAGTGTGGCGCTGGCTTTTGTGCTGATTGTGATTTCCAACACCTTCTACAGCTACGGCGAGTCGCTTACCGCCTCTTTTTTGCCGGAACTGGCCAAACCCCAGGGCATGGGCAAGGTGAGTGGCTGGGGCTGGAGCTTTGGTTATTTTGGCGGGATGTTGGCGCTGGGCATTTGCCTGGGCTATGTGATTTGGGCAGGCAAGCAAGGCATCAAGGCCGACAGCTTTGTGCCCGTGACCATGCTGATCACGGCGTTTATCTATGGTGCAGCCGCGTTTGTCACTTTTAAGCTGCTGAAAGAGCGCGCCGTGCCCAACCCCTCTGCTGGTGGCGATAGTGGCTTTAAAGCGTCTTTAATCCAGCTACACGCCACATACAAGCAGGCCCAGCGTTATAAAGACTTTATGTGGCTGCTGTTGTGCGCCGTGTTTTACCAAGGCGGGGTGGCGGTGGCCATCACCTTGGCAGCTATTTATGCCGAGCAGGTGATAGGTTTTGCCCAGTCTGAGACGATGGTGTTGATTTTTGTGCTGAATTTGGCCGCTGCGGCTGGCGCATTTGCCTTTGGTTATTTTCAGGACAGCTTGGGCCACAAGCTGGCGCTGGGTGCCACCTTGGTGGGTTGGGTAGCCACCTGCATCATTGCCGCGCTCACCACCACCAAGGGCGGGTTTTGGTATGCCGCCGCGATTGCGGGCGTGTGCATGGGCAGCAGCCAGTCAGCAGGCCGGGCTATGGCGGGTATGTTGTCACCGCCCAAGCAGTTGGGCGAGTTCTTTGGTTTGTGGACCTTTGCTACCCGTTTGGCCAGCATCATTGGGCCGCTTACCTACGGTGCTATCACTTGGGCTACCGGGGGTAACCAGCGCATTGCCATTGCGTCTACCGCTGTGCTGTTTGTGTTGGGTTTGGTGATTTTGCAGCGTGTGGACATGGTACGTGGTCGGGCGGCTGCTTTGCAGGAGACGTAATCTACGTTTGCCCTGTCCTGTACCGGAGCAGGTCAAGGCGCCGGAAACATGTCGTTGACAATCTTTTCCCGGTTGTTTTGGTAGAAGGTTTTGAACTTGGTGGCGTTCATGGTCATGCGCACCAGCTTGGGCATGCCTTTATAGAAGATGGCGCTGGAGGCCTCAAAGTGCTCATCTGACAGAAGCATGTCGCGCACCGGCATGTTCACGTCTTTGGCCAGCGCTATTAGCTCGTCCATCTGGGCCTTGTTTTTTTGGTGTTTCACTGTCATTGCATTAGCTCCTAAGGGTAATCATAATGGGTTACCTATAGTTATAGCTGATCTGCGCAGTGAATTTTGCCGCAGTTTGGCAGTTTATTAACGCAAAAGATTAGCCCAAAGGTTCAGCGCATCGAGACCGGCCCGTAGTAGGCTCGGGCTTTGCTGCGGGTATTGTCGGTATCGGTCATCAGGGCCATGCCTACCAGTGCGCCGGGTTTTTCACCGAAGGCGCTCTCAAAGTCTGCGGCAATATTGCGCTCATAGTCCAGCCATTGGTTGAGATTTTTAACGCCGGACTCTACGACGATGGTGCGAATACGGTCGGTGCGCGGGTTGTGTATCAAGGTGCCTGGCGCTCGCTTATTGCACCACACGTACATGAGCGTGGCGTAGGGCAGCTCTTCTCCGGTGATGGCCAGGCTAAGCTCGGATAGCAACGCGTTTTTAGTAGACCATTTGTTGCGGTTGCCCTCAAAGGTCAAAACGATACGTACGGGGGAGTCGTCACCGTCTCGCTGGGTCATGTCGGCTGCTTCAATCAGCTGCGGTACCTTCCATGAAAACTTGACTTGCTTGAGTTCGTTGGCGGGGATGCGCACCTGCTGGCGTAGCAGGCTGGCGGATGAATCGGCCACGGCCAACACGGCATCGCGCCCGTCCATCTGCACTTTGCTGAAGGTGGTTGGCTTTTTGCTGGGAAGGCTGTAGGTGTGCCAGCTTTGCCCGGTTGTCCAAGCCAGTTTTTGGCTTTGGCTTTGGGGGGCGGCGGATTGAGCTGTAGGCTCTGGTGCTTGCGGTGCACTGGCGCAGCCGGCCACCAATGTGCCTGCAAGTAGCCACCCGCATCGTGCGGCGGCTCGGGCTGGAAAAACGGACTTCATGGGAACAAGATGGCTGAAGTGAATGTGAATTTGTTCATTAATGTAGCCCATTGTGAATAAAAGTCACAGTGCGGCTTACCCTAGACCGTAACGCCAGGTTGTCTCTTAGGTGAAAAGTGTGGGGTAGTCGGTATAGCCTTTGGCACCGCCACCGTAAAACGTCGGGCGGTCGCCTGCGTTCCACGGGGCGCCCAGGCGCAGGCGCTGCACCAGATCAGGGTTGGCAATGAAGGGGCGGCCAAAGGCTACCAAGTCTGCGCCTTCGGCTACCGCTTGCTCAGCCAGCGTTTTGTCCAAGCCGTTGTTTACCATCCACGCGCCTTGGCCACCAGCTTGGCGGTAGGCGGCTTTGAGGGCGGGGTAGTCAAAAGGGCGCTCGGGTAAGTCACGCGCGCCCCCGGTGGCGCCTTCGATGATGTGGATGTAGGCGAGGCCTAGCGGGGCGAGCTGGCGCACTACGTAGTCAAACAGGGGCTGCGGGGCAGCGTCAAACGCATCGTTCGATGGGGTGACGGGCGACAGGCGAATGGCGGTGCGGCCACCGCCAATACCGCTGGTGATGGCGCGCACCACCTCTAACAGCAGGCGGGCGCGGTTCTCCACGCTGCCGCCGTAGGCATCTTGGCGGTGGTTGGAGCCGCTCTTCATAAACTGGTCCAGCAGGTAGCCGTTGGCCCCGTGGATCTCTACGCCGTCAAAGCCTGCTACGTCAATAGCTGCGCGGGCCGCGTTGGCGTAGCTTTGCACAACGCC
>JAYVDN010000648.1:0-1785 GCA_043749385.1 Polaromonas sp. | reverse complement strand
GCCTCCAAAATAAAAAGAGGATATGACGAAGTCTGCAAAGACAAGAAAGTAGAAATTCCATCAACCATTTTGTGGCATGACATTCCTAAACCAGCTGGCAAGTACGATCCGCATTTTCATGTTCGACTAAGCGGCAGCTATACCAAAGGCCCCAGTGCTGGTAAATACGCTCCCTGCAAATCAGACAGCGGTACAAAATAATAAGGAATTAATATGCAATTATTTCAACTCACAAAATTCCTCTCTGTTGCTCTTACTTTTTGCTTGAGCAGTAATGTTTTTGCGGCTACTGATAGCGTGACCCGCGACCTCAATACGGGTGACTGGGTATTCACAGTGACTAACCCTGAGACAAATGAGCAAAAAGTCTGGCGTTTTGTACCGCGCAATCAATTTATCCCACGTGTCCGCAATACAGTGCAATGGAATGGCTCGCAGTTTACATACCGCTATGCATTGCGCAACGACAAGAACTCCAAGCAGTCTATTTCCTATATGTGGATTACAAATGCAGACATGAAAATGCCAGATACTCCACTACTGGATGAGAGTCGAACATTTTCAAGCGATAGTGCACAGTTGGATGAGATTACGCGCAATAGAAAGCTATTCGATGCCTACATCGCCAAATACATCAGCTCCCCCAAAGACTGGCGGGGGCGTATCAGTATTGGTAAGACGCTAACCAGTTCAGAATTTGGCTGGTTCGTGCATCCAAACTCGCCGACGGCGACAGAAATCGCTCCTGGTAAAACCCTACAGGGCACGTTTATCGTCCGTCCTGAACTACCTGGCGCTGGTTTGGCCGATATGCAGGGCGCAACTGAAGAGCGGGGGCGTGCTGGAGATTTGCCTGACACTGGCCCATTGGCGGATGCTTGGGATGCAATTGAAGCAAACGATATTTTGCAAATACCCGTCATGCTTCCCGCGATAGCCATCCCTCAACCTTACAACGGTGCAGAACTGGCAAAGCGCATCAAAACCCACGTCGCAACGTGGCTAAAACTCGGCCTGATAACCCAAGACACACTAGACCGCTTAAACCGAAGCTTTGATTCTTTAATCAACGCACAAACGTACAACAATCTAGCTGGAACACGCGCGGCGGTTAAAGAGATTTTGCAAGAAGCCTACAGCCACCACCGTGGTTTAGACCACACGAAGAACGAAGAAGATGACGAAGAGCATGATGCAGAGACGGTTAAGCGCAAAGCGCCAGCAACCGTGCCGCTAAACCGTGTGGCTGCAAGAGCCTTGAGTTTTGATTTGACTTACTTGCTTACACGGGCACATATCGGCAAATAATGCTATATTTTTAATGGCGCTATAGGCAATAAATACGCCGGCTAGAGCCAAATTTGACCCTATTTTTCGGCTTTAAGCCGTGCCGCCAACCGTCAGCCCATCAATCCGCAAGGTCGGCTGCCCGACCCCCACCGGCACGCTCTGGCCTTCTTTGCCGCAGGTGCCGACGCCGCTGTCGAGCTTGACGTCGTTGCCGATCATGCTGACGTGTTTCAGGCATTCCGGGCCGCTGCCGACCAGGGTCGCGCCTTTGACAGGGTAGAGGATTTTGCCGTTTTCGACCCAGAAGGCCTCTGACGCTGAGAACACGAACTTGCCCGAGGTGATATCGACCTGGCCACCGCCAAAGTTGCTGGCGTACAGGCCTTTTTTGATGCTGGCGATGATCTCGGCCGGCTCTTTGTCGCCGCCCAGCATGTAGGTGTTGGTCATGCGCGGCATGGGCACGTGGGCGTAGCTTTCGCGGCGGCCGTTGCC
>JAYVDN010000647.1:0-1749 GCA_043749385.1 Polaromonas sp. | reverse complement strand
TTGGTGCCAAAGTCGTCGCACACGTCGGGGCCGGCCCAAGTGATGGCCTGGTGTTTGGCCAGCAGGGCGAACTTGAGAGCGCAAAAGTCGCTGTAGCCTACCCAGTGGCTGCCGCGCTCTATCGACTTGGCCACGGCTTTGGTGTTGATGGCGGGCAAGATGCGGGTCAGCCCATAGCCGCCGCGCGAGGTCATCACCACGTCGGCCCCGCAGGCGGCGGCGCGGTGGATGGCGGCAATGCGGGTGGCGTCGTCGCCTGCAAAGCGCATGTGCGATGCCAGCGCAGCCGGGTCTACTTCGACGCTGTGGCCCAGAGTTTTAAGGCGTTTGACGCCGCGCGCAAAGGCGGCTTTGTCGCGCACTGCGCTGCTGGGGGAGATGATGTAGATGCTGGCCATGAGGTGAGTGTAGCCTTGCTGGTTGGGGTGGTTTGACGAGCGCGCTCACGCCTTGCAAGCAAGCCCACCGTGAGAAAGCAGATGCTACATATTCAGTAGCTTCCCCCGCGATATTCTATTGGGCTGCAACTCGATAATCATCTCAAAAAGAGCTCTAAAACTGGCAAATTTGCGGTTTTCAGCCGATTTGGGGGCTCCCGGAGCTTGCCAACAGCTCTTCACCGGCGATTTTGACCCGTTTTCAAGGTATCTATCAGGCTGTAGCCCAATAAAATATCGCGGGAGCAGCTACGTATTATGTAGCGCCTCCATCACAAACAAGGCCCGCTCCTGGCCCTTGATCCAGTAAGGCTCGACAGCAAAGCCGCTCCAAGTCGCCCCGCTGACCGGGTCTTGGTAACGCGGTGGGCGCTTTGCTTTGCGCTGCCAGCTGCCAAAGGCTGGGATGCTCAAAACGTCCCGTCTTTTAGCCACCGCCGTAAACGTGGTGCCCAGCTGCTGCGCCAGCTCCCGGTCGGGCATCGTGCCCAGTAACGCTTGTTTCTCTGCATCCCAAAATACATGCCTGTAGGCTGCAATCTTCAGCGCATGGCGCTTGCCGCGCACCACCGGCATGGTGGTGCCAATGGCTTTGGCCACATCCACATCGGACGCCTTGCCCAGCCGCGCTAAATGCGCCTGCGTCCACGGAAAGCCGCGGTCACTGATCTGGCGCCCTAGGGACAGCCCCAACAGCTTGCGCAGCTTGTAAACCGTCGCGTGCGATACCGGCAAGCGCACGTGCACCTCGCGGTTAGCGCGCAAATAGTCCGCCAGCGCGGGCGTCAAAATCAACGACAACCGCTTGCCCGTCAGGCGACCTTTGGTGTAGCCGCGGTAAAGGTCAAACCCATGCGCGGTCTCATGCGCCTCTACAACCTTCCAAGGCAGGCCCTGCCAGTCCAAAATGATCGTGTCAGACATCGCGGGTTAAAAAAAGAAGTAAAGGTAATTAAGTGACTTTGAAGTAGAGGTCAAACGAAGACTCTCAGATTCGTTTTTTAGTTTAGTCGATCAGCATTATCCAAGCCAAGCCTTCATTGAAAAATGCACGGTTTGAACAAAATATTACACATTTAGCGTACAAAGACGCCCTATTTACCCATGGTATGTAATAGATAATGTTTATACATAGTTTCATCCACACACGTCTGAGGGAGTGTCCATATGGGCAACATGCAAGAAGGCGCCGCCGCCTTGATGGCGATGGTCGGCAACCCCCAACACAAGCGCCTGCTGCGCCTGAGCTTCCCCAAGAAAGACGGCCCCACAGCCCCGATGGTCGCCAACCGCCTGGACGCCACCGAAGGCC
>JAYVDN010000646.1:0-4535 GCA_043749385.1 Polaromonas sp. | reverse complement strand
GGCAGCAAGCCGTCTTGCCAAGCCTCGTTAAAAAACAGCCGCTCTTGCGGGCTGTGGCACAGGTGGCGCTCGTCGTATTGCCAGCGCCCGGCCACGCGTTTGCGCAAGCCCAACTCTTCCAGGAAGTCATGTGCTTCGGGCGCTGCGTCGCCGGGCAGCGGCAGGTAGTGCGCGCCTATCGGATGTTGCATGTCCGCCATGCTGGCGGCGCGGGCGTTGCCACCCGCCTCGCTCTCAAGTTCCAGTAATGCGAAGTCGTCGATGCCTTGCAGGCGCAGGGCGCGGGCAGCGGACAGTCCGGCTACGCCGCCGCCTGCGATGAGGGTGTGGACAGTATGGGTTTGGCTGGGAGTCTGCGTTTTGAAGGGCTGGCGTAGCAGGTGTCCGTGGTCTGGGGAGGTGCCTGTGAATTGGCCGGTGATTTCTTGGGTGGGTTTGCAGCTTGCTAGCAGAAGCGGGGACAGTGCGCCCGCAGCCAGCACGCTTCGGCGAGAGCGTTCAAAAGGGGTCAGAGCAAAATTTCGTACTGTCACTGTGCGCTCCGATTAGATAGTCGTCCTGAATTTTGATCTGACCCCATTTGAACTTTGAGTGTTCGAACGGTTGGTGCGCTGAGCAGGTTGCAAACGGCATGCGTTATCACCGCGGCACCCTAGTGCAGCACCTTGCCCCATTCTTCCTCAAACGTGGTCACCAGCACCTGGTTGCTTAGGCGGTTGGGTTGGGTGGCTACGCGGGTCATGTCTTGGGGAAAGTCAAACAGCAGGGGCAAGCTGGGCAAACTCAAGAACTTCATGCCTTCGGGCAAGGCCGTTGGCAGGCGGTAGGGTCTGCGGCTGGCGATGATGAAGCCCCATTCACCGAAGCTGGGCACATGGGCGTGGTAGGGCTTGGCCGTCAAACCGACTTCTTCAATCGTGCGCGCCACCGTCCAAAAACTTTTGCGCGCTACCAGCGGGGATGTGGTTTGAATGACGGCGTAGCCACTGGCGGACAGGCGCTGGTCTAGCAAGGCGTAAAAGCTGGTGGTGTAGAGCTTGCCAATGCTGAAATTGGTGGGGTCTGGAAAATCCACCACGATGACGTCGAAGGTCTCGGTGGTATTTTCTAAAAATTGGAAAGCATCCGTGTTGATGACTTTGACCTTGGGCGAAGCCAGCGCGTTGCTGTTGAGTGCCGCCAAAGTAGGGTTATGCGTGAACAGGCGCGTCATGTTCGGGTCTAGTTCCACTAAGGTGACCGACTCCACACCCGGATACTTCAATACCTCGCGCACCGCCATGCCATCACCACCACCTAATACGACTACTTTTTTAGCAGCGCCGTGTGCCGCCATGGCTGGGTGTATCAAAGCCTCGTGGTAGCGGTATTCATCGCGCTGGGCAAACTGCAAATTGCCGTTGAGGAACAAGCGGTGCCCCGCGCGGCCGTGCGTGACGACAATGCGCTGGTAGGGCGAGTTTTCGCTGAACACGATGCGGTCTTGGTAAAACTTGTCTTCGGCCAGGCTGGTGATGTGGTCCGCCCCCGCAAACGCGCCGCCCAGCAAACCCAAGGCAGCCAGCGCAGCAACCACATGGCTTTTGAAGGCCCGCAGCTCACCCCGAAACAACCACAGCGCCCAAAACGCCACCGCCACATTCAGCAGGCCAAACAGCAGCCCCGTGCGCACCAAGCCCAGTTGCGGCACCAGCACCAAGGGGAAGGCTACGCTCACGGCCAGAGCGCCCAGATAGTCAAACGTCAGCACCTGCGAGACCAGGTCTTTGAGCTGTACATTGCGTTTAAGAATGCGCATCACCAGCGGAATCTCCAGCCCCACCAAGATGCCCACCAACATCACCAGGCCGTAGAGCAGCGGCCTGAAGCTCTGCGGTGCATAGGCATTGGCGATGAACAAAATAGCGGGCAGTGCACCGCCTACCAAGCCCACCAGCAGCTCAATGCGCAAGAAGTGCGCTGGCAACTGGCGTTCAAAATAGCGCGAGAGCCAGGAGCCGATGCCCATGGCAAACAGGTAAGTGCCAATGATGGTGGAGAACTGCAAAATAGAATCGCCCAGCAGATACGAGGCAATCGCCCCCGCTGCCAACTCATACAGCAAGCCGCAAGCCGCCACCACAAACACGCTGGCCAGCAGGGCGAGTTCGATGGGTCTTGGTTTGGTGGGTTCTTTGACTGGCATGGTTGGGATGCAGGTGAAAAATGCAGGACTTCCGGACGCAGAGGGCGCAAAGGTTACGCAGAGGACGCAAAAGAAGAAAAGAAATGAAAACCAAAATAAAACAAAATTTAGAAAAAAGTCGCCTACTTACAGCGACTTATTATTCTTTGAATTTTTTGGTATCCCTTTTGCGTCCTTTGCGTAACCTTTGCGTCCTCTGCGTCCGGAAGTTCGGAAGTCCGGAAGTCCGGAAGTCCGTTTCGGTATTCGGTATTTAAAAATCACCCATGTATAGCCGCAGCCACAATCAAAGAGATTCCCAAGCACATCGCCGCCACCACCACCCCCAGCGCCATGTTTTGCTTTTCGACGATTTCTTCCCACAGTTTATACGGCGTAATTTTGTCGATGATGACAAAGCACAGCCAGAATATGGCGACGCCGATCAAAGCAAATACGATGGAGCCGACAAAAGCTCCGGGTCTGAACCATTCAACCATAGCATTTCTCCTTAAAAAATCATTGCACTACTTTTGTCCACTACTTATGCCCGCCACCCGAGCTGTAGCCGCCGTAGCTGCTGCCACCGCTGCGCACGCCAGACGAGCAGTTCTCTACCTGCGGGTTGCAACTGCGGTTGCAGCGGGTCAGCACGGCCAAGAGTACCAAAACTACCACCAAAACCACTATCCAGCCGACTATGCCGATGCTACCCGCGCCAGAGGCTGCAAAGGGGGCCACGTCGCCCCGCTTGAAGTCGCCGCCTGGGTCTTTGATCTTGAAGGCCGCAGCCACGGTGGTGTGATCGACCTTGCTGCCCACTGACCACGTCAGCTCTTTGCCCGCTTGCTCGCTGGACAATAAATCTTTGCCACTGGCATAGTCTTCGTTAAAGGTGGTTTGGCCGCGTTGCACCTGCCAGTAAAACTCGCCTGCCGCATAGGTCGTCTCGGCCTTGTAGCTGTACTGCAGGTTGTAAGTGGCGCTTAAATAAGTGACGGCGTTGGTGCAGCGCTTGGTGGGCGCGCCCGTCGCGGGCTTGACGATGCTCCAGCCATCCGTGGCATCTACCAAAAAGATAAAGCCCGCTTTGGCGTTGAACAGCAAGTATTCGTCCCAGCCAAAGCTCTCGTCCTCATCGCCCACCTCATGCCCCATGCGGTGCTGAAAGCCCACCACCTGCCACTGCTTGCCCTGCAAGGTGCCCGTGCTGCCTAAGGCAATCAAGGGCTTGACGGGCTCATCTTGCTCCGCATGCTTCAGGTCGCCGCCAATGCCTTGCGTTAAATCAATCAGGCTGTTGCACGCGCCGCAGGTGATGCTTTTGCTGCCGGCCAGTTTTATCTCCACCGGGCTGCCGCAGTTAGGGCAGTTGAACTGGCTGGCTTTTACCTCTTTGCCGCCCTGGCTGGTGGCGTTGGCCAGGTCGCGCAGGCCGGTCAGTTGCAGGTCTTCCAAATTGACCGCGCGGCCCAGCGCCAAACCTACCGGCTGGGTGCTGTAGTCCACCGATATCACCTCGCCCTCGGCGCTGCGCAGCTCGACGACAAAGAATTTTTGCCCCAATGGCGGTAGCCTGGGCAGCTCGCCCTGCGCGGCTGCCAGCGACACCTCTTGCACCGATGCCACGCTGAAAGGCTTGCCGCCTATGGCCGTGGTGTTGCCCACCACCCACTGCGCGGGCTTGGGCATCTCGCGCGTGTTGGGCTGCGCGCGCGTCCAGACAAAGCTGCCGTTGTCTTCGCTCAGCGAAGCGCTGCTGCCGTCGTCCAGCGCGGCCAACCATTCGTTCCAGCTGCCGCCTTCGTATTTGTATTGCAGCCGCCCGACGATGGTGAAGTTGACGTTTTGCAACTTGCCCTGCGCCATCAGCTGGAGGGCACTGTAGTCGTCAAACACCTCGGCCATCTTGCCAATGCGCTTGAGCGCCTCGCCCTCGCGCACAATGGTGCTCTGGCAAAACCCGCACACCGCGTAGGTGCTGGCCAGCGAAGCAAAATTAACCGGCGCCCCGCAGCCGGGGCAGGCGGCGGTGTAGGCGCGTTGTGTTTCGGTGGCCACTATTTATTTAGGTTGTTTATGGGCTTGGGTGATGGGGAGAACTTCCGGACGCAGAGGACGCAAAAGTTACGCAGAGGACGCAAAAGAAGACAAGAAAATAAAACAAAAAAATAAAACCAAAAAATTTACGCTTGAATTTCATCGAGGAAAAAAAGCGAATCTTAAGGTCGGTTTTGGGTATTCCTTTTGCGTCCTTTGCGTAACTTTTGCGTCCTCTGCGTCCGGAAGTCCGTATTCAAAGGCCTCTGAACAGCTACACCAGCTTCTTCAAAAGCTCAGCCTTCTTCGCACTGAACTCCTCATCCGTCAA
>JAYVDN010000645.1:0-2840 GCA_043749385.1 Polaromonas sp. | reverse complement strand
CAGCGACACCACTTCCTTCAAACAGCGACTCATGGTTTACCCAGGTCAGGACGATCTGGGCGTGCGCAGCACCTTCGACGCCACGCTGTCCACCGCCATCAGCGGCGGCTGGACCCTCAACGTCGGTGCAGCCGTGCGCCACGCCAGCAAGGTGCCGGACGGCACCAAGAACGTTGACTCACTGGTCACCGTGGGCTTCGGCTACAAGTACTAGGTACTAAGCACTCAGTACCAAACGCCAGCCACACCCAGGTCATGCGCTCGCATGGCCTGGGTGTCTTCAAGGCGCTGGCCGTGGGGCTGGCAGACTGCCATTCCCCATCTGATATTTACGAAACACCCCGCCGGTTCAAGAAACCAGCAACTCCACATCATCCATCGGGTAATGCTTGCGGTTATGCGTCCACATCGGGCAGCGGTGCGCGCGCGCTGTTGCGGCCAGCAGGTAATCTTCTAGCGCGATACCTTGAAATGCCTTGGCGTATTGGTTTGCGTAGAGGCCCGCCATCCGACCTGTGTCGCCGTCCAGGGGAATGCGTTGGCACAAATCAAACAGCGCCTCAATGTCTTTGTGCTCACGCTTGAATGCACCCGCGTACACCTCGGCCACAACGATGGGGCTGATGCTGAACGTGGTTTGTGCTTCCAGCAGTGCCAAAAAGCGTTCCACTACGGCGGGTACTTTTTTCAACAAGTCGATGACGATATTGGTGTCCAGCACCAATCTTTCCGGCGTCATGCGTCTTCACCTTTGCGCAAAATGCGGCTTTTGCTACGGATGCTGCGCACGTAGTCTTCAGAGTCCACATGGGCAAAGCTTTCTAGCGGCTTCAAGCGGTCAAAGTAGGCGCGCGCATCGGCCACCGGGTCTTTTTGAATGTCTTTCTCCAGCGTGCGGCGAATCAGCTCAGAAATACTGACGCCGACACCGCGCGCCCGCATTTTCAGGTTGTCATAGAGGGCGTCTTGTAGATAGATTTGGGTGCGGTGCATGGCAAGTCTTTGGTTTAATGATGTATGAAACTATACATCAAAACAAGATGTGACACATCAATATTCGATGCCACTCTCTCATGCTCTTCATGGATTTTCGATCCGCGCGTAAGTGGCCCTCTGTCACCTCACAACTTCTCCGCCGCCAATATCCGCGCGTCGGCCTCGTAGTCTTTCAGTGTCTCCACCGCTTTCTGCCGCTGCGCCGTGTTGGTGCTGTTGTGCAAGGCCGCCAGGGTGGCGCAACTTTCTTTGATTAATTTTTCTTGTTGGGCGCGGTAGCTCAGGTCGGGGGTGTTGAGGCTGCGCTCCAGCAGGGCCAGGGCCTCGGCTTTCACGTGGGTGGAGCGGGCGGCGCCGTTGCTGTGTTCTTTGAGGGTGCGCAAGATGTCTTGCTGGCGGCGCTGGGTTTCGCGGTAGCTCAGGGTGGGGTCGTAGCTGGAGTTGGCAATGCTTTCACGCAACACGGCGCGTTGCGGCGCTTCTAGGCGGCCATACAGGTTTTGCGCGCGGTCCACCGCCAGTTTGAGGCGTCGCTCGCGCAGCTCGTCGGGCGTCACGTCCAGCCACTCTTCGCGCCACTTTTTGTTGCGCTTGTCGTATTGCTGCGCCAGGTGTTTGAGCTGCTCGGGCCGCACGGTGGGCGGCAGGGCGATGAGCGCGTCAATGGCGCGCTCACCGATTTGAGCCACGTAGCCGCGCACCTCATCTCCCAGGCTGCACATTTGCTCCGGGCTGACTTTGCCGGGCACCAGGCGCTGAATTTTTTGCAGGGTGGTGGCATAGGCGGGCAGCGCCTGGCTGCGGTGCCAGTTGTGCAGAGTGGTCAGGCCGTCACGCACCGGCGTGGATTGCGCCTCGTTCAAGTCCAGGTAGCCGTCCAGCCACCAGTACATAAGCGAAGACCCATTGTTGTAGCCCAGCTTGATGGTGCTGCAACCCGTCAAAAAAACGATCAAAAGTGCGCTGATAATGCGAAGCAGCGTCGCCTGCGGGTGGCGCACAAGGGTTTGGCGGGTAGATAAAGTCATGACAGCAACCAATTTAAAAACGACATGAATCAAACAAAACAACAAGCGCCGTTAGACGTGGTCATCATGGCTGCGGGCAAGGGCACGCGCATGAAAAGCAAACTGCCTAAAGTGTTACACCGATTGGCCGGTCGTGCATTGTTGCAGCATGTGGTGGACCGGGCGGGCGACTTGGCGGCGCGCCGGGTGGTGGTGATTACTGGCCACGGCGCGGTGGAGGTAGAGGCCGCTCTGGCTCGCGCCACAGGGGCCGCCGCCGGTTTTGCGCTGGAGTTTGTGCGCCAAGAGCCGCAGCTAGGCACCGGCCATGCCGTGCAGCAGACGGTGCCGGTGCTGCCTGATGACGGTGTGGTGGTGGTGCTGTCGGGCGACGTGCCGCTGACCCAGGCCGACACCTTGCGCGAGTTGATTGCGGCCTGCGATGGCACCCAGCTCGCCCTGCTCACAATTGACTTTGCCGACCCCACGGGTTATGGCCGCATCGTGCGCGCGAGTGACGGCGGGGTGCAAGCCATCGTCGAACACAAAGACGCCACGCCCGCGCAGCACGCCATCAAAGAGGTGTACAGCGGCATCATGGCCGTGCCCGCGAAGCTGCTCAAACCCTGGCTGGCCCGGCTGGACAACAAGAACGCCCAAGGCGAGTTCTACTTGACCGACGTGGTCAAGTTCGCCGTGGCCGACGGTGTGCCCGTGGTGGCGCACAAGATCAACGATCCGCTCCAGGTGGCCGGTATCAACAGCCCGGTGCAACTGGCCGAGCTGGAGCGCGCGCACCAGTTGCGCGTGGCCCAGGCGCTGATGGTGCAAGGCGTG
>JAYVDN010000644.1:0-2478 GCA_043749385.1 Polaromonas sp. | reverse complement strand
AGCCCCCTGGGTGAGCTTGGTCCAGCGCCTCACACAGCACCACCGGTGTGCGCTGCAGCACCTCAGGGGTGCAAGGGGCACGCACATGGGCCACAAAATCCAGCGGGCTGAAGGCCCACAGCTCTGCGTCCAAGCGGGCCAGTACATCAGGCGCTGCAAGCACCGCCACGCGCGCACCGGCCTGGGTGGCTTTGCGCAGCAGCTTGCAGGTGTAGCCTACCTTGCTGGGCGCGTTGAAATGGAAAGCGAGGTCGGTTTTAGCCATGCAATGTGCTTATGTGGTGCAGTTGCGTCACCTTAGGCGGGCTTCTTTTTCGCTACATTTTTAGTAGCTGCTCCCGCGATATTCTGTTGGGCTAGAGCCTGATTGAGCACGAAATGTAGCAGCAAAGGCACCGGACGACCAGTGGAGCCCTTGGCGGCACCGCTTTTCCAAGCTGTTCCCGCGATGTCCAGGTGAGCCCACGGGTATTTGCTGGCAAAGCGCTGCAAAAATTTGGCTGCTGTGATGGCGCCCCCTGCCCGCCCACCCACGTTGGCCACGTCGGCAAAGTTGCTTTTCAAGCCCTCGGCGTATTCATCGTCCAGCGGCATGCGCCAGCACGGGTCCAGCGCCATGTCGCCCGCATTTTGCAAGGCGTGGGCCAGAGCATCGTCGGTGGCAAACAAACCGCTACGCACGTTGCCCAAGGCAATCACACAGGCGCCGGTGAGGGTGGCAATGTCCACCACGGCTTGGGGTTTAAATCGCTCTGCATAGGTGAGCGCGTCGCACAAAATCAAGCGCCCCTCGGCATCGGTATTGAGGTTTTCGATGGTTTGGCCACCCATGCTGGTGACCACGTCGCCAGGCTTGACAGCTTTGCCGTCGGGCATGTTTTCACAGCTGGGGATCAGGCCGACCACATTGATGGTGGGTAGCAGCAGGCTAAGCGCTTTGAATACGCCCAAGACGCTGGCCGCGCCGCCCATATCAAACTTCATCTCGTCCATCTCTGCGGCGGGCTTGATGGAGATGCCTCCGGTATCGAAGGTAATGCCTTTGCCTACCAGCACCGTGGGGGCTACTGTTTTAGCCGCGCCGTTGTAGCGCAGCACGATAAAGCGCAGCGGCTCATTGGAGCCTTGGGCCACCGACATGAAGGAGCCCATGCCCAGCTTGGCCACTTCGTTGGGGCCCAGCACCTCGCATTGCAGGGTTTTATGGCCTTTTGCCAAGGATTTAGCGGCCTCGCCCAACATGGTGGGGGTGGCGTGGTTGCCAGGGCGGTTGGCCCACTCTTTGGCAAACTCCACGCCCTGTACACAGGCGCTGGCCTGGGCAAAATAGCTGTCCAGGCCGCGCGTGCTGTGCACGCCCATGGTGACCAAGGCAATACGCCGGGGCTGGGGTTTGCTTTTGGTGGTGGTATAGACGTAGCTGGCCTGGGCGGTGGCCTGCATGGCGGCGGCCAGGGCAGCACCCAGTGCGGCAGTGTCCAAGGCGTCCCAGCTCGCCATGCTGATCACCACCTGAACTTTGGCGGCCTTGTCAGCTTTATCTGGTGTGCCAGGTTTGTAGGCCGCAATGGCGGCAGCGACGGCTTTGAGCACGTCGCGCGGCGCACCCTCGCCTACACCCACCAGCGTGACCTTGGTCGCGCGAATGCCGGGCAGACCATAGGCTTGCAGCAGCTTGGCAGCGCTGCCATCGCAGTCGCCCGAGGCACGGGCGCTGGCTACCAATGCGCCTACGGGGCCGTCACTGGCACGCGCGGCGGCGCAGCTTGCTTTGGTAACCAGCACCAGCAGCAACGATGCTGGCAAGGCTGCGGCTTGGGCTGGCGTAAGGGCTTTGAGTTCGAAGTTCATAATACGTGCTTTCTGATCGCGGGTTCACTTGCATTTTTTCACAGAGCGCTGATGTTATTCCATTCTTCCGTCCGCAAGGAGCTTGCGCGCAGCTTTGGCGCCACTTTAGTGGTGCTAATTACCGTTGTCATGAGCATGATGCTGATCCGCACGCTGGGCCTGGCGGCAGGCGGCCGGGTCGATCCGCAAGACGTGATGATGCTGATGGGCTATGCCGCGCTAGGGCATTTGCCCACTATTTTGACGCTCAGCTTGTTTATTTCTGTGACCAGCACCTTGGGCCGCATGTACCGCGACTCGGAAATGGTCATCTGGTTTACCGCTGGGCGGGGCCTCACCAGCTTTAGCGCGCCCGTGTTTCGCTTTGCTTGGCCAATCCTGTTGGCCATTGCCGTGTTGGCCTTGATTGTGTGGCCCTGGAGCAACCAGCAATCGCAAATTCTGCGGGATCAATATGAAACACGCGGCGACCTGGACCGCGTGTCTGCCGGGCAGTTTCAAGAAAACGCCTCTGGTTCACGGGTGTTTTTTATCGAACGCGAAGATGGCGCGGCGGTAGGCGACGCTGCCAAGAGCAAAACTGGCCGCAACGTCTTTATATCGTCCACCGAGAACAACAAACAAGTG
>JAYVDN010000643.1:0-3046 GCA_043749385.1 Polaromonas sp. | reverse complement strand
CCGGCGCCCTGCCCGATACCCCCACCATGGCCCAAGCCGGTGGCCCCAGCCTTAAGGGCTACGATGCCAGCTCCTGGTTTGGCTTGTTGGCCCCGGCAGGCACGTCGCCTGAGACGGTCAACCGTATCCAGCAAGAAGTGGCCAAGTCGTTTACCAAGCCAGAGATTAAAGAAAAACTGCTGTCCCAAGGGGCTATCCCGGGCGGCAACACACCGGCGGAGTTTGCCAAAATGATCGACTCGGAGATTGCCAAATGGGCGCTGGTGGTGAAGAACTCTGGCGCTAAAGTGGACTGAGTGCGACTGTATCTGGCGATGCCTGCCTGGTTTGCCGCTCATAGTGCTTGAATTGACCGCTATCGGGCCTGCCATGTTCACTCGATGTTACGTATCGAGATGATTGCCAGCGCGCTTTATTGCGCTTTATCAAAGCTGTGCAACGACATTGGAGTCACACTACTAGTAGGTTGTGAGCAAAGGTCGCGCTATCCGTCACCGCTCCGGCCTTTCACAGCAGGAGGTCACACAATGAAAGTTAACCGAATACTCTCGTTCGTTTTGATTGGAGTCGTTGTCACATCAGCGGGAGCGGTGCAGGGCAAAACCGTACACCAGCGAAGCCAGCCCAGTGCCGTGTCGCTGGCCGACGTTCCCGACCGCGAAATCTACGGCTACTGGTACACCACTGGGTTTGACCGTGAACTCTATCGCCAGCGTCTGCGGGAGGCAAAAAACGCCCAAGAGGAAGCCCAGGTTTTGGCGGAGCATTATGAACGCATGCAGGCGCGGGCCAAGGCTGCTGGTGTTTCTCTACCCGAGCCGCCAGTGGCCGGGCGCCGCAGCGCTGCCGGCAAGTAGCTTATTGGCAGCAAGCACGTAAGTTTGCGGTGGGTCCCGCAGAAGCCTTGAATGTTCGATTTATCGGCTGTTTACGCTTGCGAGTATGGAAGTTAACCTAATTTTCTGAAAATGGTCAAACGCCCCATGTAATTGCGGTATTTTCTTTGTTGCAGCGCTGCAGCATTTCCACCAACGGCCATGCGCGCTTGCGCAGGCTTACCGCCTCAAAGCTGGGTGCCACGCCGCCTTTGGCCTTGGCTTCAGCAATTGCCGCCTGTTGCACGGCTTCTTCCCTGGCTATCACAGCGGTCAGCGCGTCAACGGCCGCTGGCATTTGCTCAGGCAAGATAATACCGGTCGGCCCGGCGTCTTTGCCGATGATCTCCAGCACGCGGCGGCCATTGGGCTCGAGCATGATGAGGTCACCTGCGGCGGCAGATTTGAATTTATACAACATGGGTACTAGTTTACTTCTTTGGTTGTTTACTTCTTTGGACGCTCGATGATGTCAGTCATCAGCGGTGCGTAGGGCTGGGTTGCGGCAAAACCATTGAAGGTGGAGGGTCGGGTCTCGGTAAAGACTGAGTCCTCCAGCAATGCATCATGGAGTGCAGGCAGGGTTGAGCGGCCAGCGCGATCAGCCTCATCTGCACTCACGGGCATGGTGGCAGGTACCGTACCGGCCATAGCACCTGGCACAACTGCGCCTGAAGCGGGTGTGCTCAGGGCATACAGCTCGCGGTTTACACGGTCGCGCACTTGGCCGCGCTTTTTTACTGCATCAACAGTCCAGGCTTGGGCTTCGGGCATTTCGTCGTAGGGGCAACCCGCATCTGCCGCCATGCGCCACAAGACCGCGCGTACCGCGCGACCCACCTCCACATTCTCGTCGCGTATACGTTTGATGACTGCCCGCTCAAAGGCGTAGCAGTGCGCGACCAAGTACTCGTCCCAGTGGTTCATCACCACTTGCAACTGGAAATAGGCCCTTTCATCGTCCGAAATAGTGACTACCTCAAAGGTCAGCCACCGAGGAGGTACGCCGTAGACCAGAGCCGTTTGCATGGCAGAAGAGCTGATCAGCTCGCGTGCGGTGCGCAGGTCGGCGGCCAACGGCTTGAGAGGCACGGGGCTGCCGTCTAAATCATGGAAACCTGTGCTGTGCGATGGCGTGTCTTCACCATGCGGTGATTTAAAAAAATTTGCTAGCCAGCCCATACTTCGAATGCCTCATTGTGATCTTATAAGAAAGGAGTTTGGGCACGATTGTAGACAGGCTGGCGCGAATTGGGGACCCGATTTAGATTTACCCAATCCACTACGACGTAAAAGTACGTCCGGTGAACTATTATCCACCAGTGAATCTACGATTTACACACCCTGTGCACATCAAGCCGTGCTTCGACCTGACGTAAGTGCAGGCAATGCCAAAAGCCTATTTCCGCTTTGCTTTAGACCTGTCAGCATGCGCTTTTGTATGCGGCTTGGTATGCGGGTGCGTATGGGAAAAACCATTCAAATTATGCGCATGGGTGTCGCTAAAGCCCACGCTTTCTTTGAGAACCTCGATGGGTGTGTTCACCATAGCGTAGCCAGTTTTGGCGGGCTGGAAGGGCGCAGCGGGCATGGCGGGTTTGGCACCGGATTCGGGCGTGGTGGCTGCATAGAACTCGCGCTGGATACGCTGACGCAGCAAGTCGCGCTGGGTGATGGCTTCTGCCGCCCAATACGATGGTTCGGGCATCTCGTCAAAAGGACAGCCTGCATCGGGCGCAACCCGCCACAACACGGCACGCAACGCGCGCCCGATATCGCGATTTTTCTTGCGAATACTCTTGATCACAGCACATTCAAACGCATAACTATGGGCACACATTTGCATGTCCCAATGGTTCATTAGAATTTGCAATTGAAAGTAGGTTTTTTCGCTGTTAGCGACCGTGACGGTCTCAAAAGTAAACCAATGCTCCGGCAATCCATAGGCCTTTACTGTTTGCAGTGCCGTGCTGTTAATCAGCTCCAGCGCAGCGCCCAAATCAGTGGGCATCGTAGCGCTGGTGAGAGGTTCATTGTCCCAATCATGAATGCCTGTATCAGGCACGGGTGGCTGAGCAGCATCGGATTTTTTAAGTAGAGTGGATAACCAGCCCATGCGATTTGTCTCTCATTAGTTATGACTAGATTTGCCGACCCAAGTGATTGTATGT
>JAYVDN010000642.1:0-6386 GCA_043749385.1 Polaromonas sp. | reverse complement strand
GCGGGTGCGCCACCGGTACGCGCCGTTACTGGCCTTCCTACCCACCACAGACCTGACGCTTACCGCTTTAAACGTTTGCTACGACCAGGTGCTGCACAGCGGCTTCGAACCATCAGCGAGCCTTCGCATCACGCGGGCCTTGGTGCTGGAGCGCCTGACAGTGCTAGATTGCGACGTGCATGGCGATTTGGCCGAGATTACTACCGCCATGACAACGCTTGCCGAGTTTGCCCTGGACACCGCGTGCACCCAGTCTATGCTCGCTTTGGACGCTGTGCACGGCGCGCCTGTGGCGGCCTCGGGTCAACGCGCGAAGTTTTGGGTGGTAGGCATGGGCAAGCTGGGTGCCCATGAGCTCAATGTGTCGAGCGATATTGACCTGATCTACGTGTACGAAGAGGACGGCGAGACGGCAGGCAACGAGCTGGGCCGCGCGCGCATCAGTAACCACGAGTACTTTGCCAAAGTGGTGCGCAGTATGAGTACATGGCTTGCCGATACCACCGAACACGGCTTCGTATTCAGGGTCGATTTAGCGCTGCGCCCGCATGGCAATTCGGGGCCTGGCGCGCTGTCGTTGGGCGCCTTGGAAGAGTACCTGGTAGCCCATGGGCGTGAGTGGGAGCGCTTTGCCTGGTTGAAAAGCCGCGTGGTCGCGCCTGCCAGTGCCTTGGCTTCTGCGGTAGCCCTGCGCCAGGTGGTGCTGCCTTTTGTGTTCCGTAAATATTTGGACTACAACGTCTTTCACGCGTTGCGTGTGCTGCACCGGCAAATTCGCGACCATGCCAGCAAACGGGCCGCGGGCAGGCCGGAGCGGGCCAATGACATCAAGCTCTCACGTGGCGGTATCCGCGAGATTGAGTTCACCGTGCAGCTTTTGCAAGTGGTGCGCGGCGGGCAGTTCCCCGAGCTGCGCACCCGCGCCACGCTGGATGCTTTGCCGCGCCTAGCCGCTGCGGGTTTGATGCCGCAGGCCACCGCCAGCGCGCTGGTGCAGGCCTACGTGTTTCTGCGCCGGGTCGAGCACCGTATCCAGTACCTGGACGACCAGCAAACCCATGTGGTGCCCACCGATGATGCGGACCTGGCATGGCTGTCCCTCGCCATGGGCTACGAGAGTAGCGGCCCATTTCTGACGGCCTTGGACGCGCACCGGGAAGCAGTGGCTACCGAGTTTGACCGTTTACTCGGCACCCCGCAAGCCTGTGGCAACTGTGGGCCGACTGCACCCTCGGGTGATACGCTGGAGCAGCTAGTCGAGGGGTTGCCAGCGCGTTTTCGCGAGCGTGTGGCCTTGTGGCGCGAGCACCCCCGCGTGCTGGCGCTCAGCGATGCTTCGCTAGAGCGCCTGCAGCGACTGGTGCAGCGCACAGGCCAATGGCTGGCGGAGAAAAAAGTGAGCGAAGACGCAGCGGTGCGTATTGCGGACTGGATTGAGCCCTTGCTGCGCCGCGAAAGCTATCTGTCGTTGCTGCTGGAGCGCCCCCAGGTGCATGAACGCTTGCTGCGCGTTCTGGGCACCGCCCGCTGGCCTGCCCGCTATTTGATGACGCATCCCGGCGTGGTGGACGAGCTGGCCAGCGATGCCGTGCTGTATGAACGTTTTGAGCCCGCGCAGTTTGAATCTGAGTTGCAAGTCCGTGCAGATGCTTTGCACCGCACCGGCCAAGACGACGATGAGGCCTTGATGCTGCTGCTGCGCCGCGCCCAACATGCCGAGGTGTTTCGCATTTTGGTGCGCGATGTAGAGGGCCGTGCCACGGTTGAGCAGGTGGCCGATGAGTTAAGCGCTCTGGCAGACACCGTGCTGCAAACTACCGCCCGCTGGTGCTGGGATCGGCTGAAAACCCGCCATGCGGAGCCATCTCATTTTGCCATCATTGCCTACGGCAAACTGGGCGGCAAAGAGCTGGGCTATGGCAGCGATCTGGACATCGTCTTCGTTTATGACGATGCGCATGAGAACGCGGGCATGGCCTACGCAGCGTTGGTACGCAAGCTGATTGCTTGGCTTTCCGTCAAAACCTCGGAGGGCGATTTGTACGAGATTGACACAGCGTTGCGGCCCAATGGTGGCTCGGGCTTGCTGGTCACCACTATGACGGCGTTTGAAGACTACCAGACCCAGCGCGGCAGCAACACCGCGTGGGTGTGGGAGCACCAGGCTATGACCCGTGCGCGTTGCATTCTGGGCGATGCGCCATTGCGGGCACGGTTTGAAGCGGTGCGCACGGCGGTGATCTGCGCACCACGCGATGCAGCCGCACTAGCCCAGGACATTTTGGCTATGCGCGATAAAGTGCGCGCCGCGCACCGAACGCCGCCAGACAGTTTCGATGTCAAGCACAGCCCCGGCGGTATGGTGGACGTGGAGTTTGTCGTGCAGTATTTGGTGCTGGCCCACGCGCACGCAATACCTTCGCTGCGGGGTAACGTGGGCAACATCGCTTTGTTGCAACGGGCGCAGGCAGCCGGCTTGCTGCCGCCTGATGTGGGCGCGGATGCCGCAGCCGCCTACCGCGCCTTGCGCCAGGCGCAGCACGTAGCGCGCCTCAATGAGGTGCCGACCCAGCTTGCCAGCGATGCGCTGGCCACGCAGCGTGCGGCAGTGCAAACGCTGTGGGCAACCGTGTTTACTTAGGACGCATCCGCCACAAAACTGCCCGATTTCCCGCCATGCTTTTCCAGCAAACGCAGGCTTTGCAGCGTCATGCCGCGGTCGACGGCTTTGCACATATCGTAAATTGTCAGCAAGGCCACGCTGGCGGCGCACAGCGCCTCCATCTCCACCCCGGTAGGGCCTACGGTTTCTACCGTGGCGGTGCAAGTGACGGTGGGCAGCGCTTCGGTTTGCAAACTCGTGGGCCCATTTGCTGAAAACTCGATAGCCACCCGGGTCAAGGCCAGCGGATGGCACAGCGGGATCAAATCGCTGGTTTTTTTGGCAGCCTGGATACCCGCAATGCGCGCAATACCTAAAACATCTCCTTTTTTGGCGCTGCCAGACTGGATCAACGCCAAGGTAGCCGCCTGCATCACAATACAGCCTTGGGCCACCGCCACACGCCGCGTGGCGGGCTTATCTGCAACGTCGACCATATGGGCGTGACCAGACTGGTCAAAATGCGTTAAACCGTTATGTGGCATATTGTTTGTTACCTTCAACATCTCTTTACGCAACCTTTATCTTTGCTCGGCATCATAAGCGCATGCCCGGCGCAGGAAACCCTTGGAAAGGCACTATGCAGTCGAGCCGTGCCTATTTTGCATTAAATCTTGCGGAGCCAGGGTTTGCATGGGCGTAGTGACCGCAGGCGATAGTTTACTTATTCATTCCAGCGTTTTGATTGTTTTTACATGCAAAAAAGGCCTTTAGCCCTTCAAAATATCGCGAGAGCAGCTACTGTATTGGTAGCGTTTTCTTTCCTGCCAGCGATGGTATCCAGTCAAAGCAGTTTGCCGCAACTGGGCGATGGGCAAGAGATGAGTGTGGCAGCGGAGCGCCAGCTGGGCCAGCGTATTGCGCGCGAGATTTACCGCGACCCCGATTATCTGGATGACCCTGTGATCGCCGACTACCTGCAACGCATTTGGCAGCCATTGCTGCAAACAGCGCGCCTGCGGGGTGATATCACCCCGCAGTTGGCTGAGCGCTTTGCCTGGGAGGTGGTGTTGGCGCGTGACCGCACGGTTAACGCCTTTGCCCTGCCTGGCGGCTACATGGGCGTGCACCTGGGGTTGATCGCCATGGTGGGCAACCGCGACGAGCTGGCCTCGGTGATGGCGCACGAGCTGAGCCACGTCACGCAGCGCCACATTGCGCGTATGACCACGCAGCAAAATCAGCTCAGCCCGGTACTGCTGGGGGCCATGATTTTGGGCGCGTTGGCCGCGCGTAAAAACTCTGATGTGGCCAACGCCGTCATCACTGGCAGCCAAGCCGTGGGCGCGCAGGCGCAGCTTAACTTTTCTCGCGACATGGAGCGCGAAGCTGACCGCGTAGGCTACCAAGTCATGCAAGACGCGCAGTTCGATGTGCAGGGCTTTGTCGGCATGTTTGACAAGCTGGCCTTGGCCAACCGCATCAACGACAACGGCAGCTTTCCCTACCTGCGCACCCATCCGCTCACCAGCGAGCGCATAGGCGACATGCAGGCGCGCTTGCAACTGAGCCCGCCCAGTGGCCTGAGTAAAGCCAACGGTAGCGCCACACCCGGCCAAGAGAGCGACGTACTGGCCATAGAGCACGCCATCATCGCCACGCGCGCGCGCCTGCTGGCCGATCCCGCCGTGGACAACCTGCGCTCAGAGCTGGCGCAAGCGCGCCGCGTAGCTGCCAGCGCGCCTGCTGCGCCCACGGCAATGGCGCAGCGCGCAGCCCAAGCCAAAGCCATTGGCCAGCTCTACGGCGGCAGTCTGGCAGCGCTCAAGCTGCGCGATCTAACCACTGCCAGCAGCCTGGCAGCTAGCGCTTTGCAAGTGCTGGAAAATGATAGAAATCCAGCCTTATCCCACACAAATCATGCGAGAGCAGCTATTGATTTAATGGGGGCTGAAATTGCCATGGCCCAAGGCAACCACACCAAAGCCCAGGCCGTTCTTTTGCCCTACGTCGCTACGCAGTGGCCCCATGGCCCCTTGCGAGTGGCACCGGCCCGCGTGCAAGAACGTGCGGCACTGCTGCTGTGGGCCCAGTCAGTCACCCAACAAGCGGGCATCGACAACGCCTTGGCCGATGTGATTGAGCGTCTGCAAAGCTGGGTGCTGGGGCGGCCCAACGATGCGCCGGCCTGGGACGCTCTGGCTGCGGCGTACACGGCAAAAAATCAGCCGCTGCGTGCTATTCGCGCGCAAGCGGAGGGACGCATGGCTTTGCTGGACTATTCTGCCGCGCTGGACCGTTTGAAAGCTGGCCAAGAACTGGCCAGGCGCTTGCCCACGCCCGACCATATCGAGTCGTCCATCATCGATGCACGTACCCGTGTGGTGCAGCAACTGGTGCGCGAGCTGCATAACGATAAACCGCTGAACTAAGCAGCAATAGGTGAAAAGTGGCCGCACCGGTATGCAGCGCGCAAGCGCTACGACTTCTTGAACACCCGCTCCAGGGCCGCCTCAATCACCATACCCGCTACCGAGTACAGCAGCGAGCCCACCAAAGCGGCGGTGAAATCACGTACCTGAAAACCATCCAGCAAACTCGACGCCGCCCAAAACATCAGTGCGTTGATGACAAACAGAAACAAGCCTAAAGAAATGATGGTGACCGGCAAAGTCAGCACCACCAGGATCGGCCGCACAATGGTGTTGAGCAGGCCGATCACAAAGGCGGCGATCAAAGCGGCTGTGAAACTTTGAACCGTCACACCAGAATAAAAATGTGCCACGGCCAGCAAGGCCATGGCACTGAGCAGCCATTTAATGAGTAATTTCATGCGCAGAGCATAGCACTGTGCCCCAAGCTTGCTACAAATCAAACGCCCAAAGCGGCCCCTCCAGGAGACAGCTTTGGGCGCTATGAGAAAAAAGCCAACTTCGAAGCCGGCAGTCAATCGCTGGCCAGCACCAGCAAGGCGCTGAGCGAGCCCACCGCGCCGGGGATTTGCCAGCCCTGCTTCTCTGGGGGCTGCTCCAAGGTGACCGGCTCCATCGCCAAGCCAAACTTGGGGCGGCGCGCGTCCACCACATGGGCTGCACCAAAACGTGCGCGCAGCGTTTGCGTGAGTGCAGGAAGTGGTCCTTTAGCCACTACACACTCCGCCAAAGCTTGGCCATCAGGCCCTTTCATGTCGTTACGCGGCAACAAGGTGGGCATCACCTGTGCAAACAATTTGTCGCACCATTTGTTGCGCCAGTTTTCCCGAGCGCTGTGGCTTAGCCATTTGCCTATGCGGTGGCTCATGCGCGGTGCGCACGCTACCAGTACCCAGCGCGTCGTCAGGTCTTTGTTAATCATCGGTGCCAGCATATGTTGGGCATAGCTTGCGTCATCCAAGTAAACGATCATAGTGTCCATGGTGTTCTCCTAAGTATTAAAAAACAATGGGAATGCAATGGCTGCTCAAGCCAGCGTACGGTCGGCTTTGCTAGCGCGTGTCGACCAATAGCCGGCGCCTAGCACGCCGATGATTGCCAGCGCATAGGTGGCCCAGCGCGCCAAGGTGTTTGCCAGCGCTGGTGGGTCGAACACGGCGTCCAGCAGAGGCTCGCTGATGACCATTTTGGCTGCGGTAAAAGCCAGCACGGCAGCGCCCACTTTGATGATGACGGGGAAGCGCTCCACCAGTTTGAGCACCACCTGGGAGCCAAACACCACGATGGGCACACTGATCAACAGCCCAATGATGACCAAGTCCATGGCGCCGTTCGCAGCACCGGCAACACCG
>JAYVDN010000641.1:0-3037 GCA_043749385.1 Polaromonas sp. | reverse complement strand
CCCACCCGTGCGCGTGCAGTTGCTGTCCGAGCGACTGATAGCCTTCAGAGATACCAGCGGCAAGCTGGGATTGATCGACGAGTTTTGTGCGCACCGCCGCGTGTCGCTGTGGTTTGGCCGCAATGAAGAGGGCGGCATTCGCTGCCCCTACCACGGCTGGAAATACGACACCACGGGCCAGTGCAAAGAGATTCCGTCCGAGCCCGAAGAGAGCAAGCTGTGTACCAAGGTCAAGCTCAAGTCCTACCCCTGCATTGAGCTGGGCGGCGTGGTGTGGACCTATATGGGCGCGCCCGAGCAGCAGCCCGAGCCGCCGCAGTTTGAATGGGCCACAGTGGCTGATAACCAGCGCTATGTGTCCAAGCGCTTTCAAGAGAGCAACTATTTGCAAGGCATGGAGGGCGGCATTGATTCGAGCCATGTGTCGTGGCTGCACAAGGGCGAACTGAAGACTGACCCGCTGCATGTGGGCACGGCAGGGGCGCAGCACATTACCAATACACGGCCCATCTTCCAAGTGCACAAGTCTGACGGCGGCATGGTGATAGCCGCCAAACGCGCGACACAGGACGACCAAAGCTATTGGCGCGTGACGCAGTGGATCATGCCCTGGTACACCATGATTCCGCCCTACGGCGACAACGCCTTGCGCGGCCACGCCTGGGTGCCTATCGACGATGAGAACTGCATCGTCTGGTCGTGGGCGCACCACCCTACGCGCGCGCTGACGGATGCCGAGATGCATTCGATGACGAAAGAAGAAGGCAACTTTGCCACCCTGATCCCCGGCACCTTCCGCGCCGTGGCGAACAAAGACAACGACTATTTGATCGACCGCGAAGGCCAAAAATCCGGCCGCTACTACAGCGGCATCAAAGGCATTGCCATGCAAGACGGCTCGCTGCAAGAAAGCATGGGGCCGGTGGTGGATCGATCACTGGAGCGCCTGGTATCCACCGATCTGGCCATCGTGCAGGCCCGCAGGCGCTTGGCCGAGGCGGCGGCGCAGGCACCGCAGGGTGTCGCGCCGCCCGGCCTGGATCCCGCCTCGCACCGCGTGCGCCCGGCTTCGTTTGTGGGAGCGACTAACTTGGTGCTGGCCGAGGTGAGTGCCGGGCTGGCAGCGACCAAGGGCACTGCGCCTACGTCGATTTAGCTGCCAACCATCCCGCATTCAATCTCGCATTTAATCTCGCAAAATATCTCGCACAACTTGCAAAAACTCCCTATTTGACATAGAGTTACAGCTTATGTCAATCTCGCAAAAATTCAAGCTCTACGACCACCCCACGCAGATGGAACCGCTGCTGCCGGGGGAGCACAAGCTGGGCGCGTTGCTGGAGCAGGCGGGCGACGTGATTCGCGCGGCAGACCGCTTGGCGGGCATGTGCCAGCCGGGTGCGCTAGTGGGGCTGCGCGCGCTGCTGCGGGCGATGAACTCGTATTACTCCAACCGCATTGAGGGGCAGCACACCCTGCCGCTAGAGATAGAGCAGGCGCTGCGCAATGACTACTCCCAAGATGCCGACAAAGCGCGCCGCCAGCGGCTGGCGCTGGCGCATATGCATACCGAGGCGCAGCTAGAAGAGCGCTGCGGCCAATGGAGCGCGCAGCAGGTATGGGGCGTGCAGATGGTGCAAGACATTCACCAAGACTTGTTTGCCCGCTTGCCCTCGGATGACAGAGTGCTGAATGACGGCACCGCGTTGGCACCGGGCACGCTGCGCACCCAGCAAGTCAGTGTGGGTGTGCATGCTGCGCCTGCGGCCGCGCGGCTTAAAGATTTTTTAACCCGCTGGGGTGGCTTTTACGGCGAGGTGCGGCGGGGCGAGCTGCAGGTGTTGGCTATCGCTGCGTCGCACCAGCGGCTGGCGTGGATACATCCTTTTAGGGATGGCAATGGCCGCGTGGCACGGCTGCACACGCACTTGGCCTTGTGCCACGCGGGCTTGACCAATGGCCTGTGGTCGCCGCTGCGCGGCTTTGCGCGCACGCAGGAGGCGTACTACGCGCACTTGGCGGCGGCGGATGAACCTCGCGCGGGGGACTTGGATGGGCGCGGCAACCTGAGTGAAAAGGCTTTGGTGCAGTGGGTAGCCTATGTGCTGGCGCAGTGCGCAGAGCAGGTTGGTTTTATGACGCAGATGCTGGACTTGGACGGCATGAAGGGCCGCATAGCCGCCTGCTTGGCCTACGAGGCCAACGTAGGCCAAAACGGCGTGCGTGCAGATGCCCTGCGGCCACTGCATTACCTGTTTGCCACGCAGGGCGAGCTAGAGCGCGCCGACTTTAAAGCCATGCTGGGCTTGGGTGACAGGCTGGCCTCTGCACAGGTGAGCGCACTGCTGGCACGCGGCCTGCTGCAAAGCGACACGCCGTATGGCAAGCTGCGCTTTGGTGTGCCGCAACATGCGCTGCGCTTTTACTTTCCCAAGCTGTGGGTGGAGGCTGAGGGGGATAGTTAGCGTGTATTTCCACGGATACGGGCGCTAAGCACTTCACTTTAAGATGTCAACAACCCAGAGGGTGCATCGGCACCATTCGCTTCTCATTTGGAGACCCGTAAGATGATTTTGCTTCGTACCCTGCGCGCGGCTTTATGCGCTGTATCTGCATTGACTGCCCTGCCCAGCGCAATGGCGCAAGACAGCTTCCCCAGCCGCCCGGTCAAACTGGTGGTGGGCTTTGCACCGGGCGGCAGCTCGGATACCGTGGCGCGTATTTTGCTGCCGCGCCTGTCGCAAGAGCTCAAGCAAAGCGTGGTGGTGGACAACAAGCCGGGGGCGGGTGGCAATATTGCGTCAGACTTTTTGGTCAAGGCCGCGCCGGACGGCTACACCATCATGCTGGGCACGATTGGCTCGTTGGCTGTGAACCAGCACTTGGCAAAACTCGCCTACAACCCGGTGATCGACATGGCGGCGCTGTCGATGGCGGTGGTGTTTACCAACGTGCTGGTGGTTAACACCAACAGCCCCATCCGCAGCTTTGAGGACTACCTGCGCCAGAGCAAGGTGGCGGGTAGCAGCGTGGCGTT
>JAYVDN010000640.1:0-5036 GCA_043749385.1 Polaromonas sp. | reverse complement strand
CTTTGCGCCGCAGCAGCCACCAGTACAGCAGCATGAGGAACGGCACGATGGCCATGAGCCAGAGTAATTGTGGCCAAACAAAGTTCATGCGGCCTCCTTAAGTAGGTGGGTGCTGCCTGCTGCGCCGCGTGCGCGCTGCTTGCGCATTTGGGCAAAGCGCACGATGGTGTTGACCAAGGCTTCGTCAGTAGACAGCTCCAGCGCGTCTACGCCCGCCTTGGCAAAGCTGCTGAACATATCGGCCTCGTTTTGCGCGGCCAGTTCTTCAAAGCGGGTGCGAAATTTCTTGTCGTGCATATCGACAAAAATCTGCTCGCCGGTCTCGGGGTCTTCGAGGGTTACCAGGCCAATGTCGGGCAAGGCTTGTTCTGCCGGGTCTACCAGGCGCACGGCAATTACTTCATGCTTTTGCGCCAACTGGCCCAGCGGCATTTCCCAGCCGGGCGTGCTGATGAAGTCTGAGACGACAAACACCAGGCTGCGGCGTTTGATATGGCCTAGCGCGCCGGCTAGCAAGTCGCCCAGCTGGGTTTGCTGGGCGAGTGGCGCAGGGGCTTTTTTTCCGCTCTTCTTGGCTGCTGCGGGCGGTGCAAGCAGGCTGTGCAACAGATGCAGCACATGCAAACGGCTGCCGCGCGCGGGTATCACCTTATCAAGTTGGTTGGTGTAGAGCAGGGCGCCCACCTTGTTGCCGTGGCGCGTCATCAGGCGGGCCAGCACGCCCACAAACTGGGCCAGCACATCGCGCTTGCGTGTGGTGTGCGAGCCAAAGTCTACTGAGGCGCTCAGGTCGAGCAAAAACCAGGCATTGATCTCACGGTCTTCGGTGAACTGGCGCACATGCGGCACTTGCAGCCGGGCGGTCACGTTCCAGTCAATGTGGCGCACGTCGTCGTGCAATTGGTATTCGCGCAGGTCCGCCAGGTCCAGCCCCGCACCGCGAAACAGGGTGCGGTAGTCGCCTTGCAGCAGGCCGTCCAGACGGCGAATGACCGTCCATTCGAGCTGCTTGAGGAGTTGGTCGGCGGTTTGCATTATTTTGAGGAACGCAGGGATGAGGTGACAGAAATGAGGCAGCGAAATTTGCTAACGATGCGTCAAGCGGTGGCAGCTTGCGTGCTGGCCGCCTCAGCCGTGGCCTGGTCGGTAGCGGGTTCAACTCTTGAATCTTGGGCGCTCTCGTAATGGCTGATCGGCTTATTGGGCCGCGCGATCTTGTCCATCAGGGTGGCAATGATCTTGTCGGGCGTGATGCCTTCACTAAGCGCCTCGTACGACAATGCAATGCGGTGGCGCAGTACGTCGGGCACCAAGTCCAGCATGTCTTCCGGCAGGGCGTAGCGCCGCCCGCGCATCAGCGCCAGGGCGCGCGCACCCTCGGCCAAGCCAATCGTGGCGCGCGGGCTGGCACCGTAGGTGATAAAGCGCGCCATGTCTTTGATGCCATGCTTCTCCGGGTTGCGGGTGGCACTTACCAAGCGCACGGCGTACTGCACCAGCGACGGGTCAAGGTACACCGCGCGGCACTCTTTTTGCAGCGCGGCCAGTTGCTGTAGGTCGGCCACTGCACCGATGTGGATCGGAGGGCCAATGACGCGCTCCACAATCACCGCTTCTTCCTCATCGGTCGGGTAGTCCACCAGCACCTTCATCATGAAGCGGTCAACCTGCGCCTCGGGCAGTGCGTAGGTGCCCTCGGTCTCTATCGGGTTTTGCGTGGCCATCACCACAAAGGGCGAGGGCACGGGATGGGACACACCGGCAATCGTCACCTGCCGCTCCTGCATCACCTCCAACAGGGCGCTTTGCACTTTGGCAGGCGCTCGATTAAACTCGTCAGCCAGCAGCAGGTTGGCAAACACGGGGCCCAGGGTGGTGCTGAAGTCGCCGGTTTTCTGGTTGTAAATGCGCGTGCCTATCAGGTCGGCGGGCACCAGGTCGGGTGTGAACTGAATGCGTTTAAAGCTGCCTTGGATGGCCTGCGCAAGCGTCTTCACGGTCAAGGTTTTGGCTAGGCCCGGTACGCCTTCTACCAGCAAGTGCCCTTGGGCCAGCAGCGCCACCATCACGCGCTCCAAAAACTTGTCTTGCCCTACGACCATGCGTTTGACTTCATACAAAATCTTTTCCATCAGTTCGCCGCTGTGCTTGTCTGAGCTGTTCATAAGGGTTCCTTAAAAAGGTGGCATGCCTGCCGCTGAGGCGGCATTCTCAATCGGCACTGCAAAGCCAATGCCGATAAATACGCGTTGGCGCGAGGGGTTCAAGATGCCCGTCACAATGCCCACCACTTCGCCGTCGGCATTGACCAGCGGGCCACCCGAGTTGCCGGGGTTGGCTGCTGCGTCAAACTGGATGAGGTTGCTCATCAGCTCGCCGCTCTCGGGCGATTTGAATTCGCGTTTGAGCCCTGATACGATGCCCGCCGACGCCGATGGCCCAATGCCAAACGGAAAGCCCACCGCCACCACATGGTCGCCAGGCTGCAAGTCGGCCGTGCTAGCCATCGCGGCGGCGATCATGTCGTCCGGAATTTTGTGGGCTTGCAGCACCGCCAAATCGTCCTCGGTTTTCACACTGGTAATGTGCGCCGTGGTGGTCATGCCGTCGCTGAAGGTGATCTCCAGGCGCTGCGCGCCTTGCACCACATGCAGATTGGTCAGGATGATGCCTTTGTCCACAATCACCACGCCAGTGCCCACGCCGTGTTGTATCTCCTCCAGTGCTTTGCCTGCTTTGTCGCGCGGGGTGACAAAGCCGCGCACCCGCACCACCGACGGAATGATTTTCTCGTAAGCCCGCGCCGCCACTGAAGGGATGGGCGCGGTTTGCAAGGCGTTCAGCACCGCCTCGTCAATATCTTCCTGGGTGATTTTCTGCGTGGGCTGTTGCAGCGCAAACTGCATGGCAAACACACAGGCCATCAGCGCCGCGCCCATGGCAAATGCACCAGCGCGGGGGTGGCGATGCCACAGGCTGGAGATTTTCGCTTTGAGTTTTTGCCAGCGCGATCCCGACTTGGGTGCGGCTGCGACTGGCGCGCTGGATCGGGAAGGAGATGTCGATGCCAATCCAGTTGGGCTTACATTTTTGGTTACGACGGGCTTTTCTGCTGGCGTAGCCGCATCCGTCTGTGCAGACGCATCTGCACGGCTGGGTCTACCAGTGCCGCCGTGGCGGCTGTAAAGCGCAGGACGTTTCATTGCAATGCCTGTGGTTTGCGTTGAAAAATGTTGTGTTTAGCTACTACGTTAGCACGAAATAGGTTTTTTTGCGATGCGGGGTGATTCTTCGGGGACTGCTGTTTTCCCGTTGTACCGGCAACGCGCACTGCTACTGCGCAATGCACGTTTTTGGGGAAATAGCCGTCCTCGCGCAGGCGCTCACACACCACGATAGCCAGCTCCCAACGGGAAAATACAAGCTATGTATTTCGTAGCTACTACCGCAATATTCTATTGGCCTACAGCCCGATCGATACCTTAAAAACTGGTCAAAACCGCTGTTTTGGAGTGTTTGCGAAGCGCTGGGAGCCTGAAGGTTGGCTGGAAACCGCCAATTTGCCTGTTTTGGAGCCGTTTTTAAGATGCTAATCAGGCTGCAGACCAATAGAATATCGCGGGAGCAGCTACTGAAAACATAGTGCTTATCTTGCCATACACTCCTTAATCAGCAAGTCAAAACATTCCAACTTGAACCGCAATTGCCCCATTCTGTTGCAAATTTTTGCTGCAGGCATCAGCTAGCCCCCTATGAAATTTCTCGACGTCGATGATCTTTCAGCCGCGCAAATTCGCGCCCTGTGGGCGCTTGCTGGCGTGCCATCTTTTCTTTCCAACCGTACCATCGAGAGAACGCGCCATGGCACTTTTCGTTGAGCTCCAGCGACCCGAAGCCAGTGAGCTGGCGAGTCTTTTTGACTGCGTAGGCTGGGGTAGCAACCCGGTGGACGCGATTGCGCGGTCTATTGCAGCCTACCCGTGCACTGTCTGCGCCAAGACTGAAGACGGCACGCTGGTGGGCTACCTCTCGGCGTTCAGTGACGAGGTGATATCCACCATGCTGGGCGAGTTGGTCGTTCACCCAGCGCACCGACGCCGTGGCGTGGCATCGGCCATGCTGGAGGTACTGGAACAACGCTATCCCGATGCGCCGATTTATATCAAGGCGCTAGGTGAATCCAAGCTTTTCTATGCGGCCCTGGGATTCAAGCAGCCAAAGGCAGAAATCGCTGTGATGTTCAAGCATCCTGTGGCTTCGGCACCAGGCGGTCGAAGAACAACTGCAACGCAGTCCCACGCCGGTACCACAAGGCAGTGAAGCCTAAGCGCATCGAAGCCGCGCGGTCTAAGCCAGGCGAAGCTACAAAACCAAGCAAACAGTGGCATCATCACACCCATGTGGATCGATACCCATTGCCATTTAGATGCAGCCGAGTTCAAGGCGCTAGCCCAGGATATACGTGCGCAAGCAGCTAGCAAAGATGTAGTGCACTGCATTTACCCTGCTGTAGAAGTAGCCAACTTTGCCGCCGTGCGCGGCCTGGCCCATGCCTTGGGCGACAGCTACGCGCTGGGCATTCACCCATTCTACGTGCCGCAAGCCGCCATGGAGGATTTGCTGCGCCTGGACGACGCTTTGGCAGAACATAAGGACGACCCACGCTTGGTGGCCGTAGGCGAGATAGGCCTGGACTTCTTCATCCCCGCGCTGTGTGAACCAGAAATGCGCGAGAAGCAAACCCACTTCTACCGCGCCCAGCTCAAGCTCGCAGTCAAACACAGCCTGCCCGTCATCTTGCATGTGCGCCGCTCCGCTGACCAACTGCTTAAAGGCCTGCGTGAGATTGCGGTGCCCGGCGGCATCGCCCATGCCTTCAATGGCTCGCTGCAACAGGCCCAGCAGTTTGTGGACAGAGGTTTTGCACTGGGCTTTGGCGGCGCCATGACCTACGAGCGGGCCACGCAGCTGCGCCATTTGGCAACCCACTTGCCACTAGAGGCCCTGGTGCTGGAGACCGATGCACCCGATATTCC
>JAYVDN010000639.1:0-5858 GCA_043749385.1 Polaromonas sp. | reverse complement strand
CGCTTGGCGCAGCAGCGCAAAGAAATTGGTTTCTTGCTCACCATGATCACCTTAAGCCCCGAGATGGTGGCCCCGGTGTTCCACCAAGCGTTTGAATTTCTAGAACCGGCCGTGATGGACGACTTGCTCACGCACGAGTCTGACGAGTTCCCCGAGTGGGACAGCATCGCCCCCGCAGCCCAGCTGGCCCCGTGGGCGCAAGAGCTGGCTCAGCAGGTGCTCAAAGAGCCCATGGGCGACTGGTTTCTAACCGTCGCCGCAGGCCTGGAGTACATGTACGGCAAGCACGACGCATCCTTGGCAACGGGGGATGCCGCTGAAGACAATGACAGCGCAGACGAAGGCGACGAGCGCCTGGACGAGTTTGACAAAGAAGAGCTGCGCGATGCGAAGGCCCGCGACGAAGCTGGTGCCGACTGGATGGAGCAACAAGGTTTTGACCGCAAAGATTGAGCTGAGGCCGGTAACGCGAAAAACGCTAAAAATGCAATACCAAAAAGCGCAAAAAATACATGCAAACGATGGATGCATAGAACTATTTCGAACGTAATGCAATTCGACAGCTTTTGCGCTTTTTGCGAAATTTTTGCGATTTTTGCGTTACCTTTTTCTTCAAACAACCACACACCATGAACCATTTAGCCCTGATTACCAAAACCCAAAGTCTCATCGCCTCTGGCGATATCGTTGGCGCAGAGCATGCCCTGGTCGAGCTGGCCGATGCCGAGGGCGACCAGGCGCTGATGGTGGTGCTGGAGCAACTGCCCGCCAAAGACATTTTGGCCGTCATCCGCGAGTACGACAACTCCAAAGAATCGGTGATTAACCTGCTGGTGACGCCGGGGCAGTTTGCCCGCGCCGTGGTGATTGAAAAGCAATACAAAGACCTCTCCCGCACCCATTTGCGCGGCATGATGAACTCCATCATTTTTCGTGAGGATGCAGACCCGCTGGAGTTCTTGACTGCAATAGGTGACTTGGAGGGGGGTGCCGAAGCGCTGGCCGACTACTTCACCGAAAAGTGGAGCCGCATCGAAGCCTTTGCCCGCGCAGGCGTTTTTGACGGCATCGAGGACGATGGCGAGATGCTGACCGAGACCGCGCTGTACGCCAGCGCCTACGCCAAGCCGCGCGTAGAGCAAGACGAGATAGCCGACCAAGACTGGATGGAGCTGGCATGGATACTGCGCCACCAAAACCCGGATTTGTTCATTGAGATGCTGCTGGTGCTGCGCGCCAAAGCCCGCGCCCACGATCTGGGGCAGGGCGACGAGCATGCGCTGGACGAAGACGACGGCAAGTTCGAAACCGGCGACACCGATCGCGGCAAGGCCACGCCAGCCGCCCGCGAGTCAGACGAAGAGTCGGCGATCTAACCATGGCAGTGTCTTCGGTATCGCTGTACGACAAGCGGCCCTTCTTTGAGAAGGCCTTGGCCCATGGCATTGAGCAAGGCTTGATCGACCAGGCCAAGCTGGACGCCATCGCCGTCGATGCACCCAAGGGCATGGTGCAAATAGCGCGCTATTTTGGCAGCGAGTTTTTGCAGCCCGAGATAGAAAAATCCAAAGACCGGATTGTCAATTTGGTCAGCCTCTATCTGGAGAGTAGCTGCGCGGGTGACTTGCATAAAGCGGCCGAATCCCTGCGTGACCACTCCTTCATGTCGCGCTCCAAGGCGGGCTCCGACATGCTCAAGGCCTTGATCGCCATGCCCCAGAACAGCCACTTTGGCATGAACGAGCACGGCGGCTTTAGGGACGAGCACATTCCCCAATTGGCCAAATGGTCGCTGCGCAGCCTGGCCGACTACCAGGCCGAGCTGGCAGCCCGCAGTCGGGTGGCGCAGGTGGTCGATGCCGCGATGTGGATGGCGGACGCCCTGGGCCTGAGCCCCGACGAGCTGGAGGAGGCGGGGGCAGATGCCCAGGCGGTTATCCGCACAGCGTTATTGGCGCAGGCCAGCAAACGGGTGGAGATACCCAGCTGGGTAGACTTTGAGAAGATGATCACCGCGCTGCGCAAAAAGCACGCGGGCGCGGAGGGTGCAGCAGTTGCGCCAGCTGCAAAAGGTGCAAAAGGCGCAAAAGCTGCAACCGGTACCTTACAAATCCATTTGCCCAAAAACCTGCCGCAGGATTACCAAACGGTGGTCGAGGCCGCGCGCCAATCGATCCTGGCAGACCTGCCCAAGCTGCTAGACGCTGCGCTGCCGGTGCGCAAGCTGTTCAACCACACGCCCGCCTTCATAGGCCGTTATTTTTGGCTGGAAGACCCGCTCAGCGAGGTGGACCACTACGACCGCGCAGCCTCTGCGGCCTGGACTAAAGCCACCGGCGGCCACAACGACGACAGCTCGTTACTCACCCTGTTTTTGTGCGTCGCCAGCGGCGCCGCTGAAAAATCCGTGTTGACCGAGAAAGCCGCGCTCAGCCTGATCCGCAAGATCCGCAAAACCGGTGTCAAACCCGAGCTGGCCGTGCAGTACATCCAGGCCCACGCCCCCACGCAAGACCAGGAAGACTGCGTTCTGCTGTGGAAAGACTTCTGGGGCGATGCCCAAGCCACTTTGCAAAGTGACTACGACTACGCGCTGCAAGACGCACTGGCCTTGCTGGTACGCAACTGCCATGTGACCTAGTCTGCACGCGGCCGCAGGGGCAGTTTGTCGATAGCTCAAAATCGCTGTTTTGAGCGTTATGTAGCGGTGTGCAGGCACAGCCGGGTTGGTACGCCCCACTGGCATGACGGTGTGTGCCCAGTTTGACTGACACGGTCTTTCAATGCATCAACAGCCACCTGCACCGACGCTAGGCGGTGCGTTAGCAACGCCCTGCAGGGTTGCGGGGCCAAGCAGCTGTCTGCCTGCACTGTCTTTGATAATCACGCTCACGGTGCTGCTGCCGTCCACGCCATTGGGAAATCCCAATGTCAAACTGGCGTTTTGGCTGCTGCGGCTGGTTTGTCCGTTGACGACCGTGCTGCTTTCCCATACACCTTGCACAGTGGTTTCCCCCGTTGCTGACACGCTCCACACACCTGTATAGGTGAAGGTAGCGCAGGGCGTGCTCAGCATGATGCGGTCAGCTTGCAAATGCAGGCTAATGGCTTGGCCATCCAGGTTGGTAGCGCAACCGACTGTGCAGGTGGGCGCAGGCAGGCCAGTCGTTGTTGTGGGGGAAACTGTCGTGGTCGGTACCGTGCTCGGTGGGGTGCTGGGGTTTGGCGGCGGCGCAGCGGTGACCGTACCCACGCCGCCACTGGTGAAGTAGCTGCTGGGCAAGGTTACAGGGCTGGCAGCCACACTCGGGCCCGTACCTGTGCCGCCCGTGCCGGGGCCGCAGGCGCTCAGCACCATTAAAGCTACGAGGCACAGGCTGATGGCGCAGCGTTTAAGTAGGCGGTTGATCGTGGGCATTGTGGTTCTCGTCTTGTGCATAAAAATAGCTGCCAAAGCGGGCGCGGTGGGTGCGCTCTTCGGGCTTGGCATGGGCTTTATCGTCCTCAAATCTTAGCGCGGCTTCCAGCATCACGGTTTTAAAGGCAGCGCGCCAGGCTTTGGCCGATACCGCATGCAGGCGCTGGGCAGACTGCGCGGTGATCTGGTCAACAAAAATCGACTGCTCTAAAAAGTTGCTGCCCAGGTCCAGGTTCTCGGCAGCTGCGGCGATATGGTCATGCGCGTTGGCTTGCAGCAGTTGCGCCATCTCGGCAAAGCCCTGGCGCGGCGCAAAACCTGCGTCCAGCAGGCTAATGCCAGAGTCGGTCTCTTGCACGATGCCAAGGCGCAGCATTTCCTCCAGCACCGCGCGAGGCCGCACATCTGTGCTGATGCTGGTGACCAGCGCGTCAAAGCCACCTGCCGGTGCAGTGCGGGTGAGTGGCAAGGCCTGGCCATCGGCACTCTGGTACTGCGGCTGGGACAGCCAGCGCGCCACCACTTGGGTGGCCATGTTCATGGGGGCGGTGCTGGCTGGGCCCGTCGGCGTGCACAGGCGCGTGAGGTTGCGCACGTCACGCCGGTGTACGCCGGAGAGCAGGCTCACGGCACTGTCGGTCAGTGCGCGGCCTTCGCTTTTCAGCTCGTCTTGCGCGGCTTGGATAAACACGGGTTTAAGGGCTGCTGAAAATGCCGGGTAAGCCACCCCATGGCGCAGCAGCAGCCGCGCCAATGGCTTGAGAAGTCCTAAAACAGCTTCTAAGATGATGGTGGAGCGGGTAGACATGCAGGGAGTTTAGGTGGGAATTATTTGATAAAAAAACTATTGACAGCAGCCATATTGTGGGATATTATTCCACAAAATCAAGTCGGATGGGTAAAAATAGTCAACCCACCTGTGCACTGGATTCACTAGGGACACACCATGGCAAAGCCTTCACGATCCAGCGATTTAGCCTACAGCCCCAAGCAGTTGCTTATCGTAGCCGCCATGGCCTGCGCAGGAGCTGCGCTGGTGGTGGCCTGCGGAGGCGGCGGGGGCGCCAGCACACCGACGACCCCCATCACTCCCACCGATCCCATCGTACCCACAGCGGTTGAATTGACCGCCTCTTCACCGGGGGACTTGCTGGGCTATGTCAAAGCCAAGATCAAACAAGGTGCTGTGACTGAAAACAACTTCAACACCAGTAGCGGCGCCGTTGCGCTAGGGGTGCCTTCGCCGGTAGCGGCTCCCACAGCCGCAGCAACACCCGGCGTAGACGGTGCTGCGAGCTTCTCGGGCACCCGCTTGCAGGAGCTGGGCGTGGATGAAGACGATTTGGTAAAGACCGATGGCACGATGCTGTATGCGCTGACCAAGTCGTACTGGAGCGGCACTGCCACCGTGCCAGCCCAGTTGCAGGCCCAGCGCCGCTTGGCAGATGGGCAATTGACTCCCGCTGGCAGCTTGTCTTTGGGGTCCGATCAACGCAGCGGCATCTACCTGGCCAGCGTTGCCAAACGCATCGCGCTGCTGGGGCAGCAGTACGTTTTCAACGCGGCGGCGGTAGATCCTGTCCGGGTTGCGAATGTTGCTGCCACATCAGCGGTGCCTGCGGCCACCAAAATCGCTCTGGACATCGTCTCGTTAGAAGTGCCCAGCACCTTAACACTGGCCAAGCGGGTGCGCATAGACGGCCAATTGGTAGGCAGCCGCATGATAGGCAACACCCTGTACGTGGCCAGCACCTGGTCGCCCAATTTGTTCAAATACGCCTTGCCCGCTAACGCTACCCCCAGCGAGCAAGATGCCAAGCTGGCCAGCCTGAGCACCAGTGAGGTGCTCCCCACCGTGCAAATTGACAACAACCCAGCCGAGCCCTTGCTGGCCGACTCTGACTGCTACGTGCAGGCTGGCAACGCAGCGGTGCAAGTGCAGATCACCTCAGTGACCGCGTTTGACTTGTCGTCACCCACTTTGCAGCGCAACAGCCGCTGTTTCGTCGGTGGCGCAGAGGCGCTGTACATGTCGCCTACCAACGTGTACCTCACCAGTTCGCGCTATTACAGCTTTGATACCAGCACCACGGCGCTGGCCAACGCGGTGTTCCGCTCGGGCACCACGACAGACATTCACAAGTTTGGCTTGCAAGGTCAAACGATCAGCTACAAAGGCTCAGGCGCTGTGCCCGGTCATTTAGGCTGGAGCAAAGACAAGCTGGCCTACCGCATGAGCGAGTACCAAGGCGACTTGCGGGTGCTGAGCTTTACCGGGCAAACCGGCTGGTCATTTGCTGCGCCGCTGCCCGGCATGGCTACCACCACCGCTGTGGGCGGCACACCTACCGCGGCGGTAAGCACCAGCAGTGGCACTGCCGTCAGCGCTACGCCCACACCCATCACCGCAGCACCTGCATCGCCCGCCACACTCACCATC
>JAYVDN010000638.1:0-1510 GCA_043749385.1 Polaromonas sp. | reverse complement strand
GCACAGGATCACAAACATTGAAATTACTTAAAAACAACTTGACTTTGAACACAGTTGCTCCTTTATGCCGCTGCGCTGAGTACACCGCCGACCTGCTCTTGCGAAGGGTTTAGCGATCAACCGCTATGCCGCAACTAAACCAGTACGCAGCTCTGGCGCTTGGCGTGCACAGCGCAGCGTCACTAGCAGGAGGAGGCCGCAGGCCGGGGGACAGCCGCGGAGCTGTGCACGCCAAGTGCTAGAGCGAGCACAGAACTAAAGCAAGTGCATAGACCTGAAGAGCGAGCACCGCACCGCTGCATCCCCCGCGTGACTGCCATAAAGAACAGTAATGGTTACCATAGATACATATGACCACCCAAGCCACCGACAAACTCTCCATGCAACAAGTGCTCCTGTGCGGCGCACTGATCGTGACCCTCTCTATGGGCATTCGCCACGGCTTTGGGCTGTGGCTGCAACCCATTACCCAAGCGCAAGACTGGACGCGGCAAAATTTTGCCTTTGCCATTGGCATCCAAAACATCTCCTGGGGCATTTTTGGCATCTTTGCGGGCATGGTGGCTGACAAATTTGGCGCGTTCAAAGTCATCCTGGCGGGTGCCTTGTGCTACGCACTGGGCTTGGCGGGCATGGCGCTGTCTACCAGCGTGCTGATGTTTACCTTGACTGCGGGCGTGCTGATCGGCGCGGCGCAGGCGGGTACCACTTACGCCATCATTTACGGCGTGATTGGCCGCAATATCGACCCTGCCAAACGCTCGTGGGCCATGGGCGTGGCGGCGGCGGCGGGCTCGTTTGGGCAGTTTCTCATGGTGCCTACCGAGGGCTTTTTGATCAGCAGTTTTGGCTGGAAAGAGGCGCTGCTGATTTTGGCAGGCGCTGCCATGCTCATCATGCCGCTGGCCCTATTTTTGCGCGAACCCGGTTTTGCTGCGGGCAGCGCGCAGCCCCAACGTGAGCAAAGCATATTGCAGGCCTTGACCGAGGCGTTCAAATACCCCAGCTTTCAACTCTTGATGGCGGGCTATTTTGTCTGCGGTTTTCAGGTGGTGTTCATCGGCGTGCACATGCCCAGCTACCTCAAAGACAAAGGCCTGTCGCCCCAGGTGGCCAGCTACGCGCTGGCGCTGATTGGTTTGTTCAACGTGTTTGGCACCTACATTGCGGGCTCGTTGGGCCAGCGCATGCAGAAGAAAAATATTTTGTCCTTCATCTATTTGGCGCGCGCCGTGGTTATCAGCGTGTTTTTGATCGCACCGCTCAGCCCCATGAGCGTGTACATCTTTGCCAGCTTGATGGGCTTGCTGTGGCTGTCCACCGTGCCGCCTACCAATGCGGTGGTGGCGCAAATCTTCGGTATCCAGCATATGTCCATGCTGGGCGGTTTTGTGTTTTTCAGCCACCAGATCGGCAGCTTTATGGGCGTGTGGCTGGGCGGCTATTTGTACGACAAAACCGGCAGCTACGACATCGTCTGGTACATCGCCATCGCGCTGGGCGTGTTTGC
>JAYVDN010000637.1:0-6564 GCA_043749385.1 Polaromonas sp. | reverse complement strand
TCAAGATTTTCTACCTCGCGGGTTGTCTATGGAGACCTGCGATCCGCATCGGTCCTGCCAGAAACGCGCACCATTATCTATGATCTAAGTTAGAATGACCCCATACTACAGAAAGTAACTCTATGACCGATCAAGCCAACCACGCAGAAACGATGGACGCCCTCAACGTAGCCAGCGAGGAGCGCTCCGTATCCAGTTCTGAACTGCATGCTCTACACCTTCGGGTGTCCAACGTCGAGAAAGCACTCATCACGAACACAGCCATGACTGAATCTGTCGGCAAGGACACCAGTGAACTGTTAGACCTGTTCCGCGCTGCCAAGGGCGGCTTCAAAGTCATGGGTTGGCTGGGAGAGGGCTTGAAGTGGGTAGGTATCGTCGCAGCAGCGCTGGCGTCGATCTGGGCGGCAACGCATTCAGGGAGAGGGTCGTAGTGAACGCGATCTGGCTGGCCTTGTACCTGACTTGGTGGCAGTACGTGCCGAAAGAGCAGCGCGAGCGGGAAGTGAAAGATGGCGACTGATCTACGTGCCGCCGCTGCGGCCTTGGCGATAGTTATTGCCATCCCTGCCGAGGGCTTGCGCCGGGTCGCCTACTACGACCCGCCGGGCATCTTCACCGTCTGCCGGGGCCACACCGGCACGGACGTGGTGAAGGGCAAGGTCTACAGCCTGGCCGAGTGCGACCAGTTCCTGACGGACGATATGCGCAAAGCGGTCGCCACCGTCGAGCGCTGCGTGCCAGGTCTGCCGGTCGAGGTGCTGGGGGCGTTCTCTGACGCCACCTACAACCTCGGCCCCAAACTGGTGTGCGACACCACGCACAGCACCGCCGCCCGTCACCTCAAAGCCGGCAACCTGCGCGCTGCCTGTGAGCAACTGCCGCGCTGGGACAAGGCCAGCATCGCCGGCGTCATGGTCGCGCTGCCCGGCTTGACGAAACGCCGTGCGGCTGATCGGGCGCTGTGCCTGCAGGGGGTGGCATGAGCGACATCATCGAAAAAATCCGCGAAGACCGGAAGTTCTTTTTCTCGGTCTTCGCCTTTGTGGTCTTCACGCTGTTGCGGCTATTCGGAAAACTCAATGAAGACTTGTTTGCCTACGTCGCATTTTCAACCGTCGCCGGTTATTGCGCCTTCAATGTCGTGCAGAAGTGGGCGACTAAACCAGAGGTAAAACCATGAAAATTAAACTTTTAGCCGCCGTGTTGATTGCCTTAGTAGCTATGAATAGCCTAGCACAAGCAATCAACACTGATGTGACGCAAGCCAATATCAAGCAGACGATCTGCGTGGCGGGCTGGGCGGCGGGGATTCGTCCACCGGGCTACTACACCAGCCGCTTGAAGGCCAAGCAGCTCAAGGCCGCGAATCTGGCACCAGCCAGTGCCTACGTGGAAGACCATGTTGTGCCGCTGAGTGTGGGCGGTGCGCCCAAAGACCCGTTGAACCTCAAGCCGCAACTCAAAGCCGAATCATTGGACAAAGACCGCATCGAGGTGCTGGTGCGTCGCCGTGTCTGCTCTGGCCGCATCTCACTGGCGACCGGGCAGGCGGTGTTTTTTAATGAATCTTGGAAGACCTACAAATGAAGCAATTCATCGTCAATCTGGTTGTTGGTTTTGTCCTGCTCAATATCTTCGGTGCGCTGTTCTGCACGGGCAGCGCCTACCCATTTCCTGTCCCTCAAACCACAACGGTCACTGTGCCATTTTCTGTTCCTTCTTTGCCTTGAAAGGGTTTGTATGTCTATGTTTGCAACATTTATCATTTATTTTGTGAAGCTCTTATGGGTGCTGGGCTTTGCTCTTGCGCTTGGAGTCGCCAATTGGCTGGCTCAAAACGGCTACTTCGCCAAAGCCAAGTTCTCAAAAGACGGTACGCCGTACAAGTTTGACCTGACGAACTGGAACAAGTATTTCCGCATCGTTGGCATTGGCATTGTGATCTTGATTGTTGTGGCGCTGGTGGCCTGCAGCGCATCCGAACCCGCGCCAGTTACATCGTCGGACGTGGCTAGACAGTGCCAAGGCAGCTACGCCGGGAACTACAGCCCGCCCGAGCACGACGAACGGATCCGTCTGCGCAACCTGTCGCTGTCAGGGCGCGGTATCGCGGTGACTGGCGACGACAACATCGACAACGCCAACGCCGGCGGCGGTGCGCCCGATGGCGGCATTTGGATGGGCGGCAGCTACGCCTTTGAGACGGACGCGAACTGCAATGTCACCAAGGGCAAGACGCTGATTTTTTATGCGTATGAATACGACATCGGCGGCACGGTCGCCAAAGACGGCACGTTCAACCTCACATGGCAAGGGCAGGGCTCAGCCGGTGAGATGAAGGGCAAGATCGAAGCCAACAACACCATCAGCGGCCAGTTCTTCCACCCAGCGCCGGACAACTTTGTCTATGGGGTGCTGAGCGGCACGTTTACGCCGGCGGTGAAGTGATGTGGTTCGCCGCTGCTAAAACCGCTGTCGGGGCGTTCTTCCCCGGCAAGCTCTATATCTACCTGATAGTCGCCCTGAGCCTGTTTGGGGCCGGTGCCTACAGCGCTTGGCAAGTCCAGAATTGGCGGCAAGCCAAAAACAAGCTGGTGGTCGCTGAAAAAACGATTGAAGCCGGCGTCAAGCAAACCAATACCGACAACACCCTGACTACCGAACGGGTAAAAACCGTGACTGTCTATAAGCAGGGCGCGACTAAATTTATCAAGGAAACCATCTATGAAACTGCTGCAGCTCCTGATTCTGTGCTGTGCGACGCTCCTGCTGAGCGCGTGTCAAACTTTGCCGCCGCCATTGATGCCGCGAACGCTGCCCGCTGATTTGATGATGCCGTGTCCCGAGCTGGCCAAACCCACCGGCGTGTCGCAAGACGCTTGGGTGCTGGCGTACGGGCAGGCGATCGTCGATTACGGCACCTGCGCCGGCATGGTGCGGGGTTGGCAGGTGTGGGCGGAGGGCGTTACTAAATAGCTACATATTTCATAGCACCTTAAGCAACAAACACGCCGGCTCGACCCATAAAGAACCGATTCTCCCCAAGTGGCCACTAAAACCAGTAGTGGGTGTCGGCCACACCTGCGATCATGGCAGCATCCAACCCACTACCGCGCAATCGGCGTGCATCTCCTCACACCACCGATTGCGCACCTTTAATCTAAAATCTAAGTTAGAATACGACGATGGAAACAGTGAAGTCCTTTTCCGGCTTGAACAACATCTCAGACCCGCTGCGGCTCGGTCTGGGCTGGCTCGCGCAGGCGGACAATGTCGACAGCACGGATACCGGCGCGCTGACCAAGCGGGCAGGGTACGCCCGCACCCTGGTGGGCGCGTTGACGGCGGCCTATGCCACCGAAGACTTCGCCCGACTGTACGTGGTCGATGGCGGGACCCTCAAAGTGATGCAGGGCGCCACGGCTCTTGCATTAAAAACACTGGCAAGCCCTGCACCCATGTACTGGGCTGAGATCAACAACCAGGTCTTTTACAACAACGGCATCGATCGCGGCGTCATTCTGCCGGACAACAGCGTGCTGGCCTGGGACTGGCCGACACCGGGCGCCCCCCGCGTCGCGGCTGTCACCGGTAGCCTACCGGCAGGTCTGTACCAGGTGCGCTGCACCTTTACCCTGCCGGACGGGCGCGAGACCGGTGCTGGCGACAGCGCCGAGATCATGCTGGCCGAAGGTCAGGCGCTGCAGATCAGCGGTATTCCGCTGATAACCGGCAACTACACCAATGTGTACATCGCCCCGGCCAACAGCACCGTGTACCAGCGTGCCTACATGCTACTCACAACCACGGCGTTTGTCTGGAACGACAGCCCTGACGCCTTGGGGCAAGACCTGCCCACCGCTTTGCTCGATCCACTACCGCTGGGCGCAGAGATTATCCAGTCTTGGAAAGGACGGATGTATGCTGCTCAATATCTGCCCTCTGAGGATCAGACCGTAGTGTGGTCCTCCGAGCCATTAGGGTTTCATCTTTTTAATCTCAACAACAGTTTCTTCATGGTGCCGGGTAAGGTACTGATGCTCGCTGCGCATGCCGAGGCTTTACTGGTCGGCACAGACCAGCGCATCTATTCATACACTGGCGAGAAGCTGGACCAGCTTGCTCCCTATGGCGTTGTCCCCGGCCAGCACTGGTCGAAAGATGACGACCGCATTCTTTTCTGGAGCAGCCGTGGCCTTTGCGCCGCGCTGCCGTTTTTAAATCTGACCGAGACGCAAGTATCGGTCGCCCCCGGCCTGAGCGCGGGGGGCATCGTAGTTCGCGACAAAGGGCAGAAACGCTACGTGGTCGCACTTCAGCGGGGCGGTCCTCCGGCCTTCAACTCTTACTTCTAACTTAGAAAGATCATTATGACTGTACGATTATCAACTGGAGCCCGAACCGCTTTGGCCGGCACAACCGGCTTCGGCACCTTGTTCGCCAATGGGGTGATTGAGGTCTACACCGGTACGCAGCCCGCCACGGGTGACGCCGCAGTCACGGGCACTTTGCTCGGGACGGTCACGTTGGCGTCGGGCGCGTTTACCCCAGGCTCGCCAACCAACGGCCTGACCTTCGCTGCCGCTGCTGCTGGCGCGGTGTCGAAATCTGGCACTTGGAGCTTCAACGGTATCGCTGCCGGCACAGCCGGTTGGTTCCGCTTCAAGGCCAATGCAGTGGATGCTGGTGCGCTCTCTACGGCGCTGCCCCGCATGGATGGCTCGGTGGCTGTCTCCGGGGCTGACTTGAACCTGAGCAACATCGCCATCGCCATTGGCGCGCCCAACACCATCGACACCTTCGTTTGGACTCAGCCAGCGCAGTAATTCTGCATGGAGCACAAGCTGATTCTGGGCGGCGAGCAGTACCTGCCGTTCGCCCGTAGCCGCATCAAAGCGCTGCGGGCAACGGGGCTGAAATACGCCAGTCAGCAGTTTGAAATTGACGGGTGCACTATCGCTGTTCGCATCGCGGGCGACCAGGATTACATCCGGCTGGAAGGTGGGCTGGTTATGGCACTGAGCTCAGCTCGTATGGGCCTCTTTAATCCGGAGGGTGGGCGGTACATTTACGCGAGGGGGGCCACCGAGGGGCCTTTTGCATTCAACACTCTCCAGCAGAACGACCGGACGCTATTATCTCCCGATGGGAGATGGGCTGCGCAATTTGCATCGCAGACCTTCACCTTCCTTGGCATTGATGCAGGGAATCTTAGCACGCCCAAAATTCTAGCCACCGAGTCGGTTCCGGTGCGCAGCGGAGTTACGTCGGCGTACCTTGGATGCGCTACGGGGCGCATAACACCAGTCATGTACGACTCGACCCTTGTCTGGGTCGACGTGGGGGGCACAAAACAGAGTCGCGCTCTCGGGGTGAGCACTGATACCGTCAAGTACAGTACCAACAGCTTCGTAGGTACGCACGACCATGTGTACGTACTGATGGCCAAGAAGACGTACACCACGCCGCCAATTGACTCGTCCTACTACCCCTACTCAATAGAGCTTTATCTGCACACGTATAGTCCATCAGGCGATATGGTCGAACTGATCGCTCAGGTAGGGGCTGTCGCCACCTATCCAGGACCCGAGCTTGATGGCACTCTAATAGTGACGCCCACTAGAGGGATCAACATACTGGTTTCCAGTATCCAGCCTGGAACATTCGGGGGAGCCACCGGGTATATCTATACAGATCTATACCATAAAAAGATTGGAGACAGCGCATACTACAAGACTTCTATCTATAGCGTTGATTCGGCGGGGACGTCAGGGTCCGCCCCCCCGTGGTTCATCGGTAGTTCCCATAACCCCCCTGCGGCTGGGCTGACTTCAGGGCGCTTCACTTATTTTATAGGTGCTGGCAATGTTGGTTTTGGGGGCCTCTTGATTCACTACCCCCCTAGCAATAATACTGATGTGGAGCACTTCACTTGGAGGGGGCCCCCCACAGACCCCGAGACAGGAATGTCGCGCGTGCCGGGCAGTTTCTACTTCCAGGGCAAGATCATTATGGGGGGTGCCGCACCGCATAACTCTAACACCCAGCCGACGCTGAAGGTCGTTGAAACCAGTAGCAGTTATGCATCCGCAGCTGTGACCCACGTAGACTATACCCCCCTCAGCGGGTGCTCGGCAGGCGCAGCCATTGTTGGCCCCCGCTTCGGGTTCCACTAAACCATGAATAATACACAAGGACACTTATGGCGCTAATTTGGACCGGCAGAACAAGCGCCGCGCTGAGCACTTGGAGGAGCATGGTTTGGGCTCCTAGCCTGAGCCTGTTCGTGGCTGTAAGCGGTGCGGGGCTGGTCATGACTTCCCCCGACGGAGCCACATGGACGAGCAGGACAGCTGCTTCAGTTCAGAACTGGACCTCAGTGACGTGGAGTGGCTCCTTATTTGTAGCCGTATCCGGAGGGCTCCGGTATGACAACGTAATGACCTCACCGGACGGCGTTACGTGGACACTCCGGTCGGGGCCGACAGACAACCAATGGGCTGGCGTGACGTGGGGTGCTGGTTTATTCGTGGCCGTAGCCAGCTACAGCTCCGCCGGCGG
>JAYVDN010000636.1:0-3054 GCA_043749385.1 Polaromonas sp. | reverse complement strand
CCAGCGATAAATTGGCTGTGCGAGGCTAGGTGGAGGTGCTGCGCCATTACCGCGAGATCGTCGGTATCCGCACGCAGCTCTTGGCGCGCCTGCTGCAAGACCCGCCAGATGTGTTTATTGGCATTGATGCGCCAGACTTCAATCTGGCGCTGGAAACCCAACTCAAAGCGCGTGGTATTAAAACCGTGCATTTTGTCAGCCCCAGCATTTGGGCTTGGCGGCCCGAGCGTATAGAGAAAATTCGTGCAGCGGTAGACCATGTGCTGTGCATCTTCCCGTTTGAAAAGCCTTTGTATGACGAGGCGGGCATCCCCGCAACTTACGTAGGACACCCCCTGGCCAGTGTCATCCCGCAGCAACCGGATCGCGCGGCTGCGCGAACGGCTATGGGATTGGATGCCAACGACAAGGTGGTCGCCGTCCTGCCAGGCAGCCGCGCCTCGGAGGTGCAATACCTTGCTGAAGTATTCTTTAAGGCGGTAGCCCATATAAAAAATGTGGAACCAGCTATTAAATTTATAGTCCCGCGCGCTCCAGGTTTGGCCCAAGCAATTCGATCCCATGCGCAAACCGCAGGGGTACTCGATCATGTTCAACTGCTGCAAGGCCAGTCACACACCGCACTGGCTGCATGTAACGTGACCTTGATCGCTAGCGGCACCGCCACCTTGGAGGCGGCATTGTTCAAACGCCCCATGGTGATTGCCTACAACATGCAATGGCTCAGTTGGCAGATGATGAAACGCAAAAAACTTCAGCCTTGGGTCGGCTTGCCCAATATTTTGTGCCAGGAGTTCGTGGTGCCTGAATTTTTGCAAGATGCTGCAACACCCCAAGCCTTGTCGCAAGCCGTTTTGGACTGGTTCGCGCAACCTGAGAAAATACGTGTTTTAGAACAACGATTCACCGTGCTGCACGCCCAGCTGCAGCGCGATACCTCCACCCTAGCCAGCCATGCCATCGCCCAAGTTATCCACCCAACAGCTTAGCCTGGAGGCTTTGCCCCTTGCCCGTAAAGTGCGCAAAGTGGCGGCTAAAGCGGTCAAGAAAAGCCGCGCAGCGACTGCCATGGCACAGGTACCGCTGGTCTGGAGCGAACGCGGCTTGGTCGCAGGCGTGGACGAAGCAGGGCGTGGTCCTTTGGCAGGCTCGGTGGTAGCTGCCGCCGTTATTTTGGACGACTTGCACCCGATTGCGGGCCTGGCCGACTCCAAAAAACTCACTGCAATCAGGCGCGCCAAGCTGTACGATGAAATCCGTGCCAAAGCACTGTGTGTGGGCGTAGGCGAAGCCAGTGTGGAAGAGATCGACAGCCTGAATATCCTGCAAGCCACCATGCTGGCCATGCAGCGCGCAGTGGCTAATCTGCGCCTGAAACCCACCTTGGTGCTGGTGGACGGCAACCGCATCCCCAAGCTGGACATGCTGGCCGAGGCGATAGTGCAGGGTGACGCCAAGGTGCAAGCTATCTCAGCGGCCTCCATCATCGCCAAAGTCACCCGTGACAGGCAATGCGAGGCGCTGCACGCGGCGTATCCACAGTACGGATTTGATGGCCATAAAGGCTATGGCACAGCGGTGCATATGGCCGCGCTCAAAGCGCACGGCGCTACCCCTGTGCACCGCAAAAGCTTCGCACCCGTGCGCGAGGCTGTGCGCGCAGCGCTAGAGGTGGCACTGTGAGTGTGCCTACGCTTATCACCTCGCGTGACAATCCCCTGCTCAAAGAGCTGCGCAAGCTGGCGCTAGACGGCGGCACCTACCGCAAAACTGGCCGGGTATGGATTGAGGGTGAGCACTTGTGCAGCGCCTATGTGCAGCGCGGACTGCAACCTGCTATCGCCGTAGTTTTAGAGTCAAAACAGGCTCTAGCTCAATCAAATATCGCGGGAGCAGCTACTAAAATAATAGTGGTTGCAGATGCGTTGATGGCGGATATAAGCCCGCTGGATTCACTGGCAGGCATGGGTTTTGTCTGCGACCTGCCTGCCGATACGACCATCGACGTGCATGCCACTACCGTCGTGCTGGACCGCCTGCAAGACCCCGGCAATGTGGGCAGCATTTTGCGCAGCGCAGCCGCGTTTGGTTTTAAACAGGTCCTCGCGTTGAAAGGCAGCGTTGCATTGTGGGCCCCTAAGGTGCTACGCGCGGGCATGGGCGCGCATTTTGGCTTGCACCTTATTGAGGGCGCTTCAAACGAAGATATCGCTCGCTTGCAATTGCCATTGGCCGCGACCAGCAGCCACCAAGGCCAGTATTTGCACCAGTTGCTATCGGATAAAGAGCTACCAGCGCAGATTAATTGGGTGCTAGGGCACGAAGGGCAGGGCGTTTGCGCAGACCTGCAAGGCCGCGCTAAGCTGCATGTACGCATTGCCCAGCCGGGCGGCGAAGAGTCACTCAATGTGGCCGCCGCCGCCGCCATTTGCTTGCACGCCAGCGGTACAGCGCGGATTTAATGCGTGCAATCACCTGTTCAGCGTCTCTTCAAGATGTGAGCAGCGTGTAAATTGCATAAAAGACGGGCTGCGACAGGTTGTTGTTGGCTTAGTACAAACCCGCCCTAGGCTATAATTAGAGGCTTTCCCGCACCCACCCCACGCCTTACGCATTCAAGCCAATCCACCAAGCACAGCTTTACCGATTTACACCCTCCATTGAACGATGGAACGTAGGTTTTGAAGCGCTAGGGCGTACCCGCAGAAAAACGGAGAAAACCCAGTGCTTTTGTCTTTGAAGTCAGCCCATCCCCCCGCGATCCTCGCCCTTGCTGACGGTACCGTATTCGTAGGCTCCTCCATCGGGGCCGCAGGCCACACAGTCGGCGAAGTGGTGTTTAACACCTCGATGTCCGGATACCAGGAAATCCTGACCGACCCCAGCTATTGCCAGCAAATCGTCACACTCACCTATCCGCACATCGGCAACTACGGCATTAGCCTGGAAGATGTCGAGTCAGACAAAATATTTGCTGCGGGTTTGATCATCAAAGATCTGCCTTTGGTGACCAGCAACTTTCGCTCCAGCATGACGCTGGCGCAGTATCTGGTC
>JAYVDN010000635.1:0-8836 GCA_043749385.1 Polaromonas sp. | reverse complement strand
GTGTTTGACGGCGTGGCCGAGGCACTGCAAGTACCGGGCACGGATATTCGCCTGTTTGGTAAACCGGAGAGCTTTGTCAAACGCCGCATGGGTGTGGCGCTGGCCCACCATGCCGATGTGGACGTGGCTCGGACTAACGCCAAGCTGGCGGCATCCAAAGTCAAGCCGCGTCTTCCTGCGGTTTGATGCAGCGCAGCCCCTAGCATTTAGATACGTGATTGGGAGCCAAGCAAACCATTATTTCCAGAATTGAATTACGATGTGTTGTGGCATTTTTTATTCAAACTTGGATGGATAGTCAAATGGAAACACCTACCCCCGCATCACAGACTGAGCAACGCAGTAACGTCCTCGAAGAAAAGGCCTTCAAGTCCCGCAAGGTGCTGCTGTTCGGTGCTATTACCGACACTACCGCCAGCGACATTGTGCGGCGGCTGCTGGCCTTGGCGGCAGAGTCGAGCGAACCGATTGATGTGCTGGTGTCCTCACCCGGCGGCCACGTGGAGTCTGGCGATGCCATCCACGACATCATTCGCTTCATCAACGCACCCGTCACCATGATTGGCACCGGCTGGGTGGGCAGCGCGGCCACGCATGTGTACTTGGCGGTACCACGCGAGCGCCGCGTGTGCCTGCCCAACACCCGTTTTTTGATCCACCAGCCCAGCGGCGGTGCGGGCGGGCCCGCTACCGACATCGCCATCCAGGCCCGCGAGATTGTCAAAATCCGCCAGCGTATTGCGCATGTGATTGCGCGCGAAACTGGTAAGTCACTAGAGACGGTGTTGGCAGACATTGACCGTGACTATTGGCTGTCGGCCCAAGAGGCGGTGGAGTATGGGCTGGTCTCCAGAATTGTGGAGCGCCAAGCCGACGTGCGCTAGTCCACCCAGCGCCTGCCTAGTCCGCGCCACCCGAAAGGGTGACACGGCTGGTGCAACGCTGCGGTCTGGAGACTCCAACTAACGGATCTGCCCGCGAATCTCACCGCTTGGATAAGTGGTGCTGTGGGCGTTGAAGTACAGATTGCCTTGTTTGTAAGCTGCAAACTGGTCGGCGGTCAGCACCGCACCTGCGGGCACATTGAACACGCCGCCACCCGCGTCAGTCAGCGGAACAATCACCGGCCCGTTGGTGCCCGAGGCAGCAAAATGCACATGCGCTGCGGCGGCCGTAAAGCCCGTGATCACAATACCGCCCGAGGCCGCACGGGTCAGCGGATCCACCACCAAGGTGCCTGTACCGGTAGCAGTGGAGGGGGTTGGAGGCACTTCTTGCGAGCCCGCCAAGCTGGCGTAGCGCACATTGCGCGCAATCTGCCCACGCACTTGGCCGCCCGTGAAAGCGGCACTGTGGGCGTTGAAGTACATCCCACCTGCTCTGAGTGTGGCGATCTGGGCATCGGTCATGCTGGCATCCGCAGCCGCCACTAACACCCCACTGCCGGGCGCTGTCTCGGTGAACGGAAAAGTCACGCCACTGTTGGTGCCAACAACAGCCGTGTGGATATGCGCCGCCGTGGCCGTCATCCCCGTCACGGTGATACTGGACGTAAACTTCTTGGTCACTGGGTCTAACACCAACAGGCCCTTGGCGCTGGCAGTGCTGGTGTTGCTGGGCACCTCTTGCGCGGGAGTCATTTGCACTGCAAACACATCCCGGCCAATTTGCCCGCGCACATCGCCACCAGTGTTGGCAGCAGTATGGGCGTTAAAGTACAGGCCGCCCGCCAATAATGCATCTGCCTGGGCCTGCGTGAGCACGGTGCCTGCGGGCACTGTCCAGTTACCACTGCCCACTGGTGACTCTGTGAGCGGCACGATGACCCCGCCGTTTGTTCCAGCAACGCCGGTGTGGATATGCGCCGCTGTGGCAGTAATGCCATTGACTGTGATACCACCACTGATCGCCAGCGTGGGCGAGACAAAGGTGAGCGAGCCGCTGGCAAGCCCGCCAGTGGTGGTGGGTGGCACTTCTTGGTCACCCGACATCGAGACCTGGAACACCGTGGTCACTGGGGTCGGCGCTGGTGGTGGTGCCGCCACGTCGTCGTCGCTCCCCCCACAGGCCACCACGGCCCATGCCACAAAGACGGCGAAGGCCCATGTCCAAAGCGGCATCTTTTGAATTCTGCGAACGTAACTCATGATCATCTCCTAGTGTTTTGGGTTATGTTGATGGATCTATTCGGTTCAGGCTGACGAGAACCCATGACGCACGGCAACCGTCACGGCTTCGACAAAACACGAATTAGCAAGTTCGATGTAGGTTGTTATTCCGTGTAACAACTGTTGCCGCAGCGTCATACCAACGACGGTAAACGCGTCAGCTTGCAGGGTTCATCGCCCTTAACTACGCCCATCTTGGCTTCGCAAGTGCAAGCGAGCAACTATTAATTTAATAGCTGTTCCCGCGATATTCTATTGGGCTGGAGCATTAAACAGCTTAATACACTAGCCGCGCGGATGGTGCTGTGCGTGGATGGTTTTCAAACGCTCCCGCGCCACATGGGTGTAGATGGTGGTGGTAGAAATATCCGCATGCCCCAGCAGCATTTGCACGGCCCGCAGGTCAGCGCCGTGGTTAAGCAAATGCGTGGCAAAGGCATGCCGCAAGGTGTGGGGCGACAAGGTAGAGGTGGGTATGCCCGCAGCCAGCGCGTGCTTTTTCACGATCATCCAAAACGACACCCGGCTCATGCCGCTGCCTGGGTTCGCACCGCGCGCGGTGACGAACAAATCGTCCGTTGGGTGGCCTTTCAAAATCTCGGGCCGCGCCTCGTGCAGATAGCGTTTGAGCCAGTCGCTGGCATGCTCGCCAAAGGGCACCAGGCGCTCTTTGCTGCCTTTGCCAAAGGTGCGCAGCACATGCTCGTTCAGACTCACGTTCAGCACCTTCAGGCCCACCAGCTCGCTCACGCGCAGGCCGCTGGCGTAGATCAGCTCCAGCATGGCGCGGTCACGCAAGCCCAGTGGGGTGTCTACATTGGGCGCGGCCAGCAGGCTTTCTACCTGCGCCTCGGTGAGGGTTTTCACGCTGCGGGGGACGGATTTGGCCGTCAACAGCTTGAGCGTAGGGTCTGCGCTGATGATGCGCTCGCGCAGTGCCCAGCGAAAGTAGCGTTTCAACACTGTCAGGCGGCGGTTGGACGAGCTGGCCTTGCCTGCATCATGCCTGCCACTGGTCTGCTGTTGCCCCGTGACACTTTGCGATTTGGCCATGCGCGCAGCAAAGTAGTGGCCAATGTCGTGCTCAGTGCTGCTGTCCAGCACCCTGCCCTGCTCTCGGGCTAGCCAAGCCGCGTACAACGTCAAATCCCGCCGGTACGCCTCCAAGGTGTTTTTAGACAAGCCTTGTTCGAGCCAAATGGCATCGATAAAGGCGTCTATGCCAGCGTTGTCAGAAGCAGGGGATGGCGCTGGAGCGGGTGCATTGGTCACAGCGCTACTCTAGCGCAAAATTCAACCGCGTAGCCCTAACCACAGCCCCGGCATCAGAGCCTACTGGTCGAGCTTGAGGTTCTGCTCTTTCACCACTTTTTGGTACACCACCAGCTCATCGGCCATTTGCTTGGCAAACTGCTCGGGCGAGTTACCAATGATGAACGAGCCAGTGTCTTCGATGCGCTTTTTGACGGCCGGGTCTTCCAGCGCCTTGCGTACGGCTGCGTTGACCTTGTCTACCACCTCTTTGGGCAAACCTTTGGGGCCGTAGATGCCGTAGTAGGCCATGCGGTTGACGGGCTCCAGGCCCAGCTCTTTGAAGGTGGGCACATTGGGCATGCTGGCCAGGCGCTGTGGCGCGGCCACGGCCACGGCGACCAAGCGGTTGTCTTTGATAAACGGCAAGGCAGAGGGCACGTTGTCAAAGATCACCGGCACTTGGCCTGCCACGGTGTCGTTCAGCGCCGGGCCTGCGCCACGGTAGGGAATGTGGGTGAGAAACACGCCGGCCAGGCTCTTCCACAGCTCGGTTTGCAGGTGGCCAATGCCGCCGGTGCCTGACGATGCGTAGGCGTATTTGCCGGGGGATTTTTTCAGCTCAGCAACAAAGGCTTTGTAGTCTTTGGCGGGGAAGTTGGGATTCACGGCGATCACATTGGGGGTGGCCGCAATGTTGATAATAGGCGTGAAATCTGCGGCCGCGTTGTAAGGCATTTTCGGGTTAATGGCGGGGTTGGCCGCCGTGGTGGACACCGTGGCCATGCCCAGCATGTAGCCGTCGGGCACGGCCTTGGCGGTCTCGTTAGCGCCCACCACACCGCCGCCGCCGGCTTTGTTCACCACCACCACGTTTTGGCCCAGTGCCTTGCCCAAAGGCTCGGCAATCACGCGGGCGATGATGTCGGTGGTGCCGCCAGGTGCAAAAGGGACCTGCAACTGGATCACTTTATTAGGGTAGCCTTGGGCATACAAACTGCCACTGGCGCATACAAAAACTGCGCAAGCAGCTACCGATTGAATAGCAAAACGCTTGGAAACTGTCATCTATACTCTCCGAAAATAAACAATACGAACCGATGATACCTGCTGTGTACAACGTGCAAGCTGCGGCTTACCCATACGCGCAAACCCTGACGGGGTCTTTATGATGGAGGCCAATGAATTACGCGCAACTGCTTTTCCCTGATTTTTCGCTCATTGTGTGCGGCTATCTAATTTGCCGCTACACCGCCCTGAACCGTACTGTGTGGGAGCAAGTTGACAGCCTGGTGTACTATTTTTTGTTCCCGGTGCTGCTGTTCCACTCTATCGTACGCTCGCCACTGGACATTCGGGCCGCGTCCAGCCTGATAGCGGCGGCCTGGGCCATGGTGGTGTTCGGCATTGCGATCACTTATGCCATGGCCAAACTACCGGGTGTGAATGCGCGTGACCACGCCAGCACGGCGCAAGTAGGGTTTCGGTTTAACACCTTCATCGCCCTGGCGATGGCCGAACGGCTGGCGGGGCGCGAAGGCGTGCTGCTGGTCGCCATCATCATCGGTGTCACGGTGCCCTTGTGCAATGTGGGCGCCCTCTGGCCCATGGCCAAGCACTCCGATGTCAGTTTAAGCAAAACACTGCTGCGCAACCCCCTCATTTTGGCAACGGCGGGCGGTCTGGTGGCCAATGTGCTGGGGTTTTCCGTGCCCGTGTGGGCCGAGGCCAGCGTGACACGGATTGGCCAGGCCGCGCTGGCCTTGGGCCTGATGGCTGCCGGTGCGGGCCTGCAACTGGGCAGGGTGTTTGACAGCACCAGCAAACGCATCGTCGGTACCGGGGTGCTCACCGTGCGCCACCTCATCATGCCTCTGGTGGCTTGGTGCATGTTGCGCGCCTTTAGCCTCAACCCGGTTCAAGCCACCGTACTCCTGGCCTACAGCGCCCTTCCCACGGCATCAAGCTGCTACGTGCTGGCCGCGCGCATGGGCTATGAGGGCAGCTTTGTCTCCGGCCTGGTCACACTGTCTACCCTGCTGGGTTTGGCAAGCCTGCCCTTTGCACTTGAATTTTTAAGGTAACGTCCATGGCTTGGCATGCACAACTTGACCTGCGCTACTCGAATGCCCCCTCGCCCGACGGCGCGCCACGTACCGCCTTGCAGTTTGCGCACAGCGGCCCGCTGCGCGTGCTGCAAAGCCTGTACCCCGAAGGCCCCGGCGTGTGCCACAACGTGCTGGTGCACCCACCAGGCGGCGTCGTGGGCGGCGATACGCTGGACATTACCGTGCAGGTGGAGGCTGGTGCGCATGCGCTGATCACCACGCCGGCCGCGACCCGGTTTTATAAAAGCGCGGGCGAGGCGGGGACGCAGCAAGTCAAGGCGCAGCTACAAAGCGGCGCGCGCCTGGAGTGGCTGCCGCTGGAGACTATTTGCTACAACGCTTGCCAGGCGGTGAACACAGCGGTGTTTGACATCGCGCCGGGCGCAGAAATGATGGGCTGGGACATTACCGCATTAGGTTTGCCCAATGCCAATTTGCCCTTTGAACGGGGCAGCTTGCAGCAGCATATCGAGGTCAAAAACGCGTGGCTGGAGCGCGCTGTGATTAACGCTGCGGACAAGCGCCTGCTGCACAGCCCCTTGGGTCTGGCGGGACATTTGTGCATGGGCACTCTGTTTTTTGCCACTGGTGAGGCCATCGCCCGTGCGCGACGGGAAGAAATTTTAGCTGCGCTGCGCGCCAGCATCGAAGGCCATGAACTGGCCGCCACCACGGGCCCTACCGCGCCCAACCCCCGCACCATAGTGGTCCGCACCTTATCGCCCAGAACCGAAGCCGCGATGGACGTACTGCGCCGCGCTTGGGCCGCGCTGCGCCAAACGGCGTGGCAAATGGACGGTACGCCACCGCGCATATGGTCTATGTGATGCTGCATATTCAATAGCTGCTCCCGCAATATTCTATTGGGCTAGAGGCCTAAATACCTTAAAACTACTCCATGGAAGCAATCGCACCGGCCTCAATGGTAATGCGCCGAGCGCAGCGCGTGGCAATGCCTCGGTCATGCGTCACCAACACCAAGGTGGTGCCCAGCTCAGCATTCAAGGCAAACATCAGCTCCATCACCTTCTCTCCCGTAGCGTGGTCCAGGCTGCCGGTGGGCTCGTCGGCCAGCAGTACGGCGGGCTGCACTACAAAGGCGCGGGCCAGGGCCACACGCTGCTGCTCGCCGCCGCTCATCACCTTGGGGTAGTGGCCCAGGCGCTCGGCCAAGCCTACGCGCTTAAGCATGTCAGTGGCGGCGCTGCGCGAGTCTTTGCGGCCAGCCAGCTCCAGGGGTAGCATCACGTTTTCCAGCGCGCTCAGGTTACCCAGCAGCTGAAAGCTCTGGAAGACAAAGCCCACCTTTTGCGCACGCCAGGCAGCGCGGTCGTCCTCGTCTATGGCAAACAGGTCTTGTCCGGCTAAATGAACTGTTCCGCGTGTGGGGGTGTCCAAGCCAGCAATGATGGACAACAAGGTGCTTTTGCCCGAGCCAGAAGCACCGACAATAGCCACTGTGTCCTTTGTGCCTATTGAAAAATCAATATCACGCAGAATATCAAGGGTACCGGTGGAGTCCGTCACGCTTTTAAATACATGCTCTACCGAAATAATGGAATCTGCCATGGGGTTACATCTTTTGAATTTGTCTAAACGCCACTTTACCGCGAGTTGGCTGGTTTGCTGCGCTTTGGGGCTATCGGCTGTGGCCACCAGCGCATGGGCCCAAACGGCCAAGCCCGCCAAACTTGCTACGCCAAACCCAGTGATCTTGGTGGTAGGCGATTCACTCAGCGCTGAGTATGGCCTGAAACGCGGCACCGGTTGGGTGGCTTTGCTGGATAAAAAGCTGGCAGACGAAAAAATCAAAGCCACTGTCGTCAACGCCAGCATCAGCGGCGACACCACCTCGGGCGGGCGCTCGCGCCTGCCTGCGCTGCTGACCCGGCACAAGCCGACGCATGTCATCATCGAGCTGGGCGGCAACGATGCCCTGCGCGGCCTGCCCTTGACCATGACGGCAGACAACCTGGCATTCATGACCGATGCAGTGCAAAATACCCACGCCAAGGTGCTGCTGGTAGGCATGCAGCTACCGCCCAACTACGGCGCAGACTACAGCAAACAGTTTGCAGGTACCTTTGACAAAACTGCTGCGGCTAAAAAAACCGGCCTGGTACCTTTCTTCCTAAAAGACATTGCCGATGGCGCCGACCCGCTCAAACTGTTCCAATCCGACCGCATCCACCCCAAAGAAGAAGCCCACCCCATCATGCTGGCTAATTTGTGGCCCGAGCTGAAAAAGCTGTTGAAATAATTCCCCATGCCCCTTACCAAAATCAGTGCTACGGATGCCCTAGCCCAATTTGACTCTTTCAGCACCCTCATCGACGCGCGCAGCGAGAGTGAATATGCGCTTGACCGCCTGCCCGGTGCCGCCAACTGGCCCACGCTGAACGATGCGCAGCGCCATGAGGTGGGCACCGAGTATGTGCAAATCAGCGCTTTTGATGCCCGCAAGAAGGGCGCGGTGATGGCTGCGCGCAATATTGCGCAGCATATTGAGACGCATTGCTCTGACAAACCGAAAAACTGGAAGCCGCTGGTGTACTGCTGGCGCGGGGGGCAGCGCAGTGGCTCGCTGTCCCTTGTCCTCTCGCAAATTGGTTTTGACGTGCACATCATCGACGGCGGCTACAAGGCGTTTCGCGCAGAGATGCTGCTGGACACCGCGCGTTTGGTATCCACGCTGAACTACCGCGTCATTTGCGGCCCTACGGGCAGCGGCAAGACGCGTTTGCTGACCACCCTGGCCAGCGTGGGCGCACAGGTGCTGGATTTAGAGGCCTTGGCCGAACACCGCAGCTCGGTGCTGGGTTTGATCCCCGGCCAGCCCCAACCTAGCCAAAAACAATTCGACACGCGGGTATGGCATGCCCTGCGCTGTTTTGACCCGGCGCGCGTCGTGTGGGCCGAGAGTGAGAGCAAAAAAGTAGGCAACGTGAGTGTGCCCGACGCACTGATGACCGCCCTGCGCGCGTCGCCCTGCGCGCGGCTGGAGCTGCCGATTGAAGAGCGGGTGCAGCTGCTGATGGAAGACTACGACTTTTTCGTCAAAGACCCGGCCTTCTTTTGCACCCGGCTGGAGGTGCTGAAAGACCTGCGCGGCAAGGCCGTGATAGACGACTGGAAGGCCCGAGTGCACGCCGGTAAAGTAGAAGGCGTGGTGCGCGAGCTGCTAGAGCTGCACTACGACCCTGGCTACGCTACATCTACCCGACGTAACTACCGACAGTTTGACACTAGCTATCTGATAGCTACCGGTGACCGCTCCGTGTTGGCCAATGGTGATTTTTGCTTGAAGAT
>JAYVDN010000634.1:0-1864 GCA_043749385.1 Polaromonas sp. | reverse complement strand
CGGATGTACTGGGTTTTTTGGCCATTGCATTCACTGGCGATTAGCTGGCCTGCTGTGTCGTACTGGTACTGGGTGGCTTTGCCGTCAAAGCCGGTCTCGCTCAGCAAGCGGCCCTCTGGGTCGTAGCTGAAGGTGTAGGCCTCGCCGTTGGCGTTGACCAGTTGCACCAGGCGCAGGGCTTTGTCGTAGTGGTAGTGCAGGCTTTGGCCTTTGGCATCTACTCTTTGGATGGGCAGGCCGTGGCCGTTGTAGGTGTAGCGGGTGGTTTGGCCTTTTGCGTCTGTGTGCTCTAGCAGGTTGCCTTCGCTGTCGTAACGGTAGCTCTCGGTGGTTTTGTTGGGGTGGGTGATGCGGGTGACGCGGCCTAGGGCATCGTATTGGTATTGGCTGGTGTTGCCTATCGCGTCTTCGGTGGCGGTGATGCGGTGTACAGGCCATTTTTACGGGCTTTTTACAATACTAATCGGGCTGTAGACCAATGGAATATCGCGGGAGCAGCTACTGAATATGTAGCGTGTATTTTCTGCCTACCGTGCCTTTACCCTTGGACAACAAGGGGGTTGAGAGCATGGGCGCGTGGTTTTGCAGGCTGTGGGTGGGAATTTGCGCGTTCATGCGCAGGTTGATGCGGCGCTTTGGGATTGTGCCCGCTGGGCGACGGCGGTATTACAAAGCCCTGCGACCAGTCAGCAGCAAAGCCACTAACGGCTGCGGGCGGCGTAAACCTGACTGGGTGCGGCTGGCTGTGCTGGCGCTGGCGCTAGAGCTGCCGCGTGCCGGGTACCGCACCCTTGCCTACTGCTTTAACCTGCGCCACGCCGCCCAGCTCGATAGCCATGGGCGGGCTGTGTCGGTATCCAAGAGCTTTGTCAGCGCGCTGCTGCGCCAGCAGCGCTACGCAGCCGTGCACGCCAGCCAGCGCAGGCACGCCGCTAAGCGTGAACCCATCCAAACCACGTGGGGCATGGATTTGACGGGGCTGCCGTTGGTAGATGGCAGCAGTGTGGCGGTGTTTGGCGTAATCGACCATGGCAGCCGGGCCGTCTTGAGCTTGTCACCTGTAGTACGGCGCAATAGCCTGGTTTTACTGGGCAAACTGCTGATTGCCATGGGCAGCTATGGGCTACCCAAATCTGTGCGCAGCGATAACGAGGCGGTGTTTAAGTCGTTGATATTCAAAGGAATTTTGAAACTTCTGGGGGTGCGGCAACAGTTTACCCAGCTGGCTTCGCCTTGGCAGAATGGAAGGATAGAGAGGTTTTGGCGAACATTGAAGTTTGAGCTGCAAACCAAGACAGTGCAGTCAAGGAGCCAAGGGCAAGCCATTCAAACCCGGATGAAGTTTGCCAGCGTGGCGGCGATGGGCTGCTTGCTCGATGCGTTTAAGGACGGCTACAACGGACAGCGCCCACATCAGTCGCTCAAAGGCGGCACGCCCGCTGATGTGTGGAATGGGCAGGTAACCCAAGCACGCGAAAAATTGGGCGCTGCCAAACCAGCCGCTGCCAGACGGCAACAGCAGCCGCGTGCACCACCTGCGTCGCGTTAAATCAACCCTCTCAATTACTATATATTTCATAGCTGCTTACGCGCGTATTTGCTTGGCTAGGAGCCAATTCGTTTGGAAAATCGACTTTACGTAAATGCGCAGGCGCGTAGAGGCGAAAACTGCTCGCCCGGCTTTCAAAATTGCGTTGCGATTCAAAATCCAACTGAAAAAAGCGCAAACAAAGCTGCGCAGTTTGGAAAATTAACTGGTACTTTATTCAGTGTCCACTTGCAAAGCCAATGGGCATGCGGGTTTTCGGGGTTTGGACACTACAGCCAGGAGCGTGCGTTGTTTGTGATGGAGGCGCTACATAAT
>JAYVDN010000633.1:0-1922 GCA_043749385.1 Polaromonas sp. | reverse complement strand
CCGCTGGCATCTTTAATGGGCGATATAAACAGCTCGTTAACAAAGAGGCTGCCATCTTTTCTGAAGTTCCGCAGTACCGCGTAGCCATTGGTCTGTTGGCTAATGGCATGTCTGATCTTGGCGATACCAGGCTGGTTGGTTTCTGCTCCCTGCAAGTGCCTACAGTTGCGCCCCACCATTTCGGCTGAGCTAAAACCACTCATGGCTTCGAACATCGGGTTCACATACACCACCGGCATATCCGGTGCAAGCGCGTCCGATACCACTACACCCGCATTCATTGCTTGCCACTGGCGACGGTTTTCTTCCAGCTGCTTGGCTTCCAGTACAGAGGTGATATCTGTAAATGAGAGCATTTTGAAGCGGGCACCGGCACCATCGTGGATAGTGCGCGTTTTCAGCAAAAAGTGCTGCGTGCCAACACTACCTGTTTTGGTGATGTGTTGCTGCCCATCCAAATCTGGAGCGGCTAACCAAGGCATCAGTTTGGCGCTGTCATCAAAGTTTTCCAGCAGCTTTTCCAGTGGGGTGTTATGCGCAGCAGCGGCATCGGTTTGCAGCATGCCAGCCGCTGCACCGTTCATCATCACCACCAACGATGCATCATCCAGCACGCACAAGCCCATGTCGGAGACTTCCAGCCAGGCAGACAAAAGCGAATGCTCTAACTTGTCGTTTGGTCTTGGCACCATTGGAGCGGTGTGGATTTGAAGCATGATCGAACTATTCTGATGTGGATGTGAAAAACATAGCGCCATGAAAAAGTAAAAAAGCGTTTTATTGGCGAATCGACACTTCAGATATTGTTATTAAAAGTAAGCTATTGTAGAAAAGTTTTTCATCGTTTTGGGCATTTGTGCGCAGATTTGAGGTTCGAATCAACTTCTGGGCACCAAAAACCTACAATCACAATACCCAGTACCGCACCGCCCTTACGCCATCAAGGCGATGGTGCGCAAAAAGATGCTCCACTTTGGTGCGTGGGCAGCACAAAGCCTGCGCCCGCCACGATAACGCCGGCGGGTACGCGTTGGCCCAGCGCTTAATGCCATTCAGATCGCTACTATTAATATAGCTGCTCCCGCTATGATTCATTGGGCTAGGGCCCGTTTCATGCCTCAAAAAGCGTGTTTCGGGGCCGGGTTTTGCATTTTTGGAGTGCTCAGATGGCCTCTGGAAGCCTCCGCAAGCGGTTTTTAGCCTATTTTTATATGCCTTATCGGCTGCCAGGCCAATAGAATATCGCGGGAGCAGCTACTTTTTTAATAGTGTCCAGTAATCTCTGGTAGCCTGCTAAGCCACGGCGCAAGCGGTGGATTGGGCATGCTAAAAACCTGCTTTTCTCCCATAATGTGCCCAGTGCAACCCCACTACGCACCTGGAGACGCTTATGAAAACCATCCAAGGCCCCGCCATCTTCCTCGCTCAGTTTGCGGGAGATGCAGCTCCATTCAACACGCTCGATTCCATTGCCAAATGGGCCGCTGGCTTGGGCTACAAGGGTATTCAAATGCCCAGCTGGGACACGCGTTTGTTTGATCTGCAAAAGGCTGCTACCAGCATGACCTATTGCGATGAAGTCAAAGGCACGCTGGCGCAATACGGTTTGCAAATCACCGAGTTGTCTACCCATCTGCAAGGCCAGTTAGTGGCGGTGCACCCGGCGTATGACTTGGGCTTTGACGGCTTTGCCGCGCCCGAGGTGCGGGGTGACCCGGCGCAGCGGCAAAAGTGGGCGGTGCAGCAAATGCTCTTGGCCGCCAAGGCTTCGGCCAACTTGGGGCTGGTGGCGCATGCCACCTTCTCTGGCGCGCTGGCATGGCCTTACCTGTACTCTTGGCCGCCGCGCCCAGCAGGCTTGATTGAAGGCGCGTTTGACGAGCTGGCCAAGCGCTGGCGGCCGATTCTGGATGCGTTTGACG
>JAYVDN010000632.1:0-6802 GCA_043749385.1 Polaromonas sp. | reverse complement strand
CGCCACACCATGCGAATACCTGCGCGCTGCAGTGAGGGCGTGAACCGGTAGCGCAAGGTTCCCAATGCATCAAATATATTGGTGTCGCCACTGTCCATGTTATCTACAGCCATTTTCAGATCCAACAGACAACACTCTAGCCCTACCTGCAAACGTTTTTGCATCGGTGAATTGGTGTCCAGGCTGGCGATAAGTCCGACCAGTTGCGAGCCCACACCATCATGGATATCTTGTGAAATACGCCTGCGCTCATCGGCCACTGCGGCGAGTGCGTAGGTATGGGTCGTATGCACTTGAGAACTCAGACCAAATCCGCTGAGTGTGCCTACACCTTGGGCAGCGGATGTGAGCTGGGCATACTCCATTGGCACGCGCGCCCAAAGAACCCTGCCTGTGAGCAGCAGCCACAGCAGCAATAGAAAAGCACCAAAAAACACGTGCATAGCGTGTAGCTGTGGGGCGCTTTGCGCATGCATCACCAAGTCTTCCACCACGATGCTCACACCCCACACCCCTGCGACGGCGGACAATGCCTGTCTGGGTCCTGCATCATTTTTGAATTTCCACAGCAAAGCGGTACCCAAGATCCCCATGCACAGCACGGTTGTTATGCGCCAAACGTCGATCAACGACCCGCTGCTTTGACCAAGCCACATGGCATAGCCCAATATCGCGGTACCCAACAGCGCGTAGGCCAGTAGCAAGCCACCAAACAGGGTGCGCCCCCATCCAAGACAAAGCAACAAAACTCCCGCCGCCACCGCACTTACCGCGTGGTACGTCAGCAGCTGCAGCACATCACTGTTTGCTGCAATATCAGGCAAATACTGGTTCAAAAACATGGTGCGTCAGTCAAAGCAACCCACTTTGCGCGGCCAACTTGACCGCCTGGGCGCGGGTTCGTACATTGAGCTTGCGGTGGGTGTTTTTGATATGTGTGTTGACGGTTTGCGCGCTGATGTGCAGCATGTTGCTGATCTCGTCACTGACATAGCCAGCAGCCACCAGTTTCAGTACTTCCCGCTCTCTATCTGATAGCAAAAACATATCGTTATGCGCCGATACAGCAGGCTTGGCAGCGTGAATTTGGCCATGCCCGTAATCGAGTTTTTTCAACAATCGTCGGGCCAGGCTGGGCGTGATCGACGCGCCACCATTGACCACTTGCAGCACTGCGTCGGGAAAGCTGCCAAACCAGGAGTGCTTGACAAAATAGCCTGTGGCACCCAGCTCAAACGCATGCAAGGCGTGGTCTTCGTCCTCCATCACCGAGATCAGAATCACCTCGGCCAGGGGTTTAACTGCTTTGGCTTGCCGAATCAGGTCAAAACCCAAACCATCGCCCAAATTCAAATCGACCAGCAACACATCAAAGTCGCCCGACGTGACCAAATGCTTACCCTCTTTCAGGCTGCCGCCCTGTGCTACGAGGTGGATGCGTGGATCGGCCAGCAATTCATCGGCAATGACCCTGCGCACATGCACATCGTCGTCCACGAGCAGCACCCTCGCGGGCCTGGTGGATTGACCCAAAAAATAGGTCGGCCACGCGGGCATCGCCTTGATGGACAGTGGTGACGCACCACTGAGAAATGGGGCTTCTTGGCCCGTTGATACCGCGTTCAAATAGTTTTCCATTTAACTTTCCTCCTAAACATGACGTACTTTTGTGATCTTTGTATCTTTTTACTTGCTCTGTGTTAAAAAAAATCGACATTGCGACCCCAATTCACCAAATATTCGCTCTATTTCTTGAACTTGTTTACTTTTATTACATTAGAAACATTTAGATACTACCTAATTCTGTTCGCCTGATTTATCTGCGTTGTAAACCGCTTTGCATCGTAAGCAGCTTAAGTTTTAGTGTGACAGAGTTCACATGGGTGTGTCAATTCACACAAATAGCGTAGCCCACAACAGGTATTGGGAATGTGGGGCTGGCCGCGCAAACTCCATCTCAGACAAAACGCAAACGGAGTGATCCAGCTGGTAACAGCCAAACACCCGAAACGTGTTGTCGCAAAGCCCTGGAGCTGGAATTCGCTGGATTTGGGGCAATTTGTAAGTCAACTTAACTTTTTGAGGTATTTATCATGAAAAAATTTGTAATCTCCGCACTCGTTCTGGCTGCATCGGCTGCTTACGCGATCGATCCTGTCATCAATATCAATGGCGATTCCACCCAGTCTGTCAGCGCCATGTATTCGACGGTAAAGAACTTGGCCAGCGGCACCAGCGCCAAAGCTTCGCAAAACCTGTCCAGCAACGCTGGAAACGTCACCGTTCGTGACGAATCCGACCAAAAAACTATCCTGAAGGACACTACCGTCAGCAACAAAGCTTCTGGTGCCAGCAGTGTCGCCACCCAAAGCTTGGCATCTAACGTAGGCGTCGTGAACATCAATGACGACTCCAAGCAAACCGTGTACGCGAAACACTCCCACATCATGAACACCGCTTTTGCCGGCAATTCCAAGGCTGTTCAAAACCTGGCTACCAACAACGGTTGCACAGCCTGCAACTGATCGCCAAAGCGTGAAGGCATGGACCGCATGTCTTGCTGGCCTTACAGCCGTGCAAGGCATGTGTGCCATGGCCTATAGCCAGATATTTGTTTTGTATTGCGCAGTGAGGTCTATCATGTTATTCACCAAGTTGCTTATCTTGCCAGCCAGCGTGCTGGCCTTGCTATTGGCTACCAGTGCTTTGGCGCAGCGCGCGCCTGGTGAAGACCCCGTGACGATCGAGGGCAAGGTCAGCGTCCTGTCCCTGCCCGTGGGGCCTGCGGCAAAACCCTTGGGGCTGGATGGCAGTGGAGAACTGCCCGCGTCCATACGCGCCAAGGCTGCCCGTTTTGAAGCCAAAATTTATTCTGCATCGGCCGACGATGGCTCGGTTTTCTCTGACAACGATGTCACCAACACCACCACCACCCAAGGGGTGCGGCGCACTTGCACCCAAGAGGTCGGCAGTAACACCCAAACCACTGCGGCTGCGGGTCGCACCACGGGCACTGGCACCGCCAGAACCAACGCCAACCAGCAGATCGTGGTGCTGCGGGGCGATTTAGTCAACATATGCCGCTAACACCACTGCCTGCCAAAGACCACCAGCATCCGGGGAACCCCATGGAAAACTTCTTAAAACAACTCCCCACAGGCTCCCGCGCCCGCTGGCTTGCTGCAGCGTGTGTCTTATTGGCAAGCCTGTTGCTCAGTGGCTGCGCTACACCACTGAACGCCCGCAAAGATGCAGAATTCCAGTCGCATGGCTATGCCGCTGACCGGCCTGTCGTGCGTCCCGTGCGCTCGCTGTCGAATTTCTCGGAATCGCTTAGCTGCATGGACCGCTTGTTCCGAGTGGCCGAGATACCCACCACCTTAATTACCAGCAAACAAATTCCCGATCCCTCTGGCCGCGTGCCCGTGGCTGCCAAGGAGATGATCATCACCGCCATCTCGCAAATGTCGCGCCTGTCCAATGCCTTCCGTTATGTAGACTACGAGGTAGATATTGCGCGCCAGGATACCGTGCAAAACCTCACCACCATTTTACTGAACAACAACCAGATGCAGCTACAGCGCCCTGCCCTGTATGTGTCTGGCGCTATCGCTTTTGTAGACCAGCAAGTGATCAGCAACCAGTTTGATGTGGGCACCTCTGCCACGCGGTTGGACACCGGCTTCAGTCAAAACCGCCACGCGACGGTCATTGGGCTGGACTTGCATTTGGGCGATTTTCGTACCCGCACCTTGATCCCAGGCCTGGACTCTGCCAACGAAATCATCATTGGCACCGGCTCGCAGGGGATCGATTTTGCGGCGCGGATTGGCAAGTATGGCACCACCTTCAACATGGGCCGGGACTACGCCCAAGGCTCTGGGCCCGCCATCCGCAGCCTGACTGAATTGGCCATGATTGAGCTGGTGGGCAAGTGGGCGCGGGTGCCCTACTGGCAGTGCCTCACGCTGGAGCAAAACCACCCCAACTTCCAACGCGTGCTGCGCGATTGGTACGACGAGAGTGGTGTGGAGTCGGCCCGCAATTTGATCAAGAACTCCCTCGTGGGCCAAGGCTACTTGCCGAGCAAGGCGTTGAACCACCCCGTCAACGGCACCGAGTATAAAAAGGCCGTGTCTAAATTTCAGGCCGACCAAGGGATGGTGGTCAACGGTGTGGTGGACTTTTCTACTTTTGAACGAGCCTTGCGCAACTTTGTGGCCTTGGGTGAAGACAACCAGCTTCACCGCGTAGGCTGGAGCGCGGACGCGACCCAAACCGTGCACCTCTCAGCGGCCGCCGACTCCAGTGCCAGTACCTCCATTGTCGCTTTGGCAGAACCCGCAGCAGGCAAACTGGCCTTGGACATGCAGATAGAGAACCTGGGCGCAGACAAACTCACGTTTGAATCTGGTCAACAAATTTTTGCTTCGGTGGTGCTCAACCGCGCGGCCTATATGCACTGCTATTTTATCGAGGCCGAAGGCAACATTGTGCGCCTGCTGCCCAATAGCAACAACCCCAATGCTTTGATGAGCGCCAACCAGGCCATTCGTATTCCCGACTGGATGGCTCCGAACCCAGGCTTTGTGATGGATGCAGGTAGCCCAGGCAACGAGTCGTTAGTGTGCGTGGCCTCTGAGCAAGACCCGATTGACCAACTTCCCAATACCCTCAAGGGCCCCAGCTTCACGCCGATTGCAGGCTTTAAGGGGATGGACAGCATCACTCAGGCCTACAAGCAAGCACTGGGCGCAGACGGGTTTACCGAGCGTGCCCTGCAGTGGAAGGTGGTTGCCAAGCGCAGTGCAGTGCCAGCGGCTACGCCTGCCCCAGCAGCTCCAGCTGACGCCAAGTAAGTTGCCATGGTCCATCCACACGCTTTGCGGGCTAAAGCCTTTGCCAGCACATTGGCGCTGGGCTTGATAGGTGCCGTGATGGCCACCGAATTGGCCGACGCCCGGGTGCGGCCCCAGTTGGGCGCAGGCTACGCTGCGCCCAGCATCAACGCCCCAGAAGCTGGGCCAGTGCAAGCCAAGCTGTCTATCGCTGAGCAGGACATTGCTTTGCTCAAGCAACGCGCCGAACGCACCCCCAGTCCGGTAGCGGGCAAGAGCAGCAGCGCCTTATCGGGCAACCGAGGCGTGGCCGGGCCAAGGCTGGATATAGGCCCCATCGGCTCCAGCACTGATGCCGCCTGGCTGTTAGGCCTGGTCTATGCCCACGGCGCGGGTGTGGCGCAAGACCTTGGGCAATCCCAGCTATGGTTTGAGCGCGCGCTGGCGGGCGGGCATCCCCTGGGAGTGGCGGGCCTAGCCTGGTGCGCGCTAGAAGGCTGCAAAGGGCCTGTCAATATTCCGCTGGCGCGCAACTACATCGCCACTTTGAAAAAATCCAATGCCGCCCGCGCTTTGTATTTTGAATGGCTGATCGAGTCCAAGCTCTCACCCTTTCAGCCCAGCAGCCAGCCCAGCCCGGAGGGCAACACGGGCGGCAGCGAGCTGGTGGGCCGTGAAACTCTGGCACAGGCCGCGCGCATGGGCGATATCCACGCCCTGCTGGAGCTGGGGCTGGACAGCGTGGCCGCCCAGCGCATCAGTGCGGCGCGCGGCTACTTTCAGCGCGCTGCGTCCACCTCGGCGGCGGCGGCGCACAATCTGCGCATGCTTGATACGCAGCAAGACACGGTTCAAAGTTCCAACAGCGTGCAAATTGTCAACTACGCCACCATGGACGCCGCAGCCCTGCTGAGCGCAGCCCGGCGCAACCACCGGGGCAGTGGGCAACCCGTGAACTACAGTGAGGCGATCCGCCTGTACCGCATGGCCGAAGCCAAAGGCAGTGCGCAGGCGCGCGACATGCTGGCGCTGATCTTCTCCCGGACCAGTACCACTGGAGAGGTCGATCTGGCCTGGATCCAGCGCTTGGCACAGCTGGACGTGAGCGGCCAGGCGCCCAACTACAAAGCCTTTGGAGCACCCCTGTTTCAACGCGAAAGAACCCCGCTGTATGACTACCTGCCCGAGCTGTGGAAGGCGCGGGTCGATAAGCTGTCCTGACAGGCCGATATATCAACGGCCCATTGATAGACAGCGGTGCCAAAAAAGCTATAATGCTAGGCTAAGCTGGCAAACCCCGCCGCCGGTGCACCTTAATTTAAGGCGGGGAACCCCGCCGAGGGCTACAGAAGATTTGATCTCCCTTCTTAACCTTCAGCACAATTTTTACTCATTTAAATGACCACGATTCGTGTAAAAGAAAACGAGCCCTTTGAAGTGGCTCTGCGCCGTTTCAAGCGCACCATTGAAAAACTCGGCCTATTGACCGACCTGCGCGCCCGCGAGTTCTACGAGAAGCCCACGGCTGAACGTAAACGCAAAAAAGCCGCCGCCGTCAAGCGCAACTACAAACGCATTCGCAGCATGCAACTGCCCAAAAAACTGTTCTAAGCGCGCTTTGGGCAAGCTGCCCAAAATGTCTGCACAAACCGTACCGGGCTCGCTCTGTACGGTTTTTTTTCGTCCGTGGATACGGGAATGGACCACCCGTTTAAAATTGCCCCACACGCACCACCGTTCGCAGCCACCATTTCAACCTTGAAGTACCCCATGCATCTTTTTTCAAACACTATTAAATTTATAGCTGCTCCCGCGATATTTTATTGCTTTGCAGCTCTTTTTTCTGTGAATTCACATGCGCAAACCCACGCCGACATCAAGATTGATGGCGCTTGGGTGCGCACCGCTGTGGCGGGCCAGCAAGGCACTGGCGGCTTCATGAAAATCACGGCCAAGCAAGACAT
>JAYVDN010000631.1:0-6935 GCA_043749385.1 Polaromonas sp. | reverse complement strand
CGCCTGCTGGAACGGACTCATACGGCCTGCTGGCGAGGTCATGAACACCCGCACACCTTTTTTGCCGCGCATGGCGTATTCAGCAGCGCTGCCCGTGTCGCCCGACGTGGCGCCAAAAATGTTCAGCTCCTCGCCTTTGCGTGCGAGCTGGTATTCAAACAAATTGCCCAAAAGCTGCATGGCCATGTCTTTGAAAGCCAAGGTGGGGCCGTTGGACAGCGCTTCCAGGCTGATAGCAGCATCAAGCTTTTTGAGCGGCACAATTTCTTTGGTGCCATACACCGCCTCGGTATACGTCTTGTCGCACAGCGCCTTCAAATCTACAGCCGGGATATCGTCAATATACAGTGACAAAATCTCAAACGCCAAGCCGGCGTAGCCTTGTGTTGCCAAGGTGGTGCGCAGCTTTTGCAAGGCCGCGTCGTCAAGCTGCGGATAAGTTTCAGGCAAATACAAACCACCGTCAGGCGCTAAGCCCTCTAGCAAGATGTCACAAAACTGTTTGCGGTCAACGTGACCGCGTGTAGAGAGGTATTTCATTCGGGCGTAATTAGAGAAACGTCTGGAAAATAAGTGCGGATACGTTGAGCGTCACGCGTTAGCAGCGTGTAGCGCTGGACACTGGCTTGCGCACCAATAAAAAAATCTGGCAATGTGGCGTGACGCGTACCCCCGGCAGCACGATATGCACCATGAGCTTGCGCAGCAGCAAAAGCACATCGATCGTCCATCGGTGCAATACTGATCCCAATGTCACTCAAAAACATATCCAACTGTGATTTGTTTCTGAAATCGCGTGAAATTTCAGCGTAGATTATTAAATTAATAGCAACATCACCCAACCGCTTGGCTTGCAGAACTTGCTGTTCACTCCACTGGGCCCAATCCGTTTGCGATTCTGTAATGTCGATCAACACGCTAGAGTCAATCAAAATCATCGCATACTGTCTTCCCCACGCGTTTCGCGCAGAATTTCTTCGGTCGATTGCTTCAAAATACCCGTGCCGCGCCATTTAAGAAATGGGTTTTCAACGGTCGCAACAGGCTTTTTCACCGGAAACATCACCACCGTGCCGTTAGCCTGCACTTTGTAGTCGATCTCCTGCCCTGGGCCTACATGCAACGCTTGGCGCACGGCTTTGGGGACGGTAACTTGGCTTTTAGTGGTAAGTGCATAGCCCATGATGGCCACCTTAAAAAGTAATACTTAATTTTAGCATTACTTTTTAAATACCGATGCTTTCAGTGGGCGACTATCGCGTGCCAATCACTGGTACATGTAATCACGCGCAAACGGATAAACCGTTTGATTTTGCGGGGGCCTGAACGCATCGGGCTTGGTCGCCAGCACTTGGTGCAAGCTGATCCAGCACTGCTCAAAACACATCGCACTGCCCGCCAGGTACAGCCGGTAGGCACGCAGCACCTCTTCAGCCCGCGCATCACCCACCGAGGCTTGCAGCACCTGGCGGGCACGCGGCAACTGCGCCTCCAGTGCATCAGACCAGGCCCACAGGGTGCGGGCATAGTGGGGGCGCAGGTTTTCAGTGTCCACCATCTCCAGCCCGCCATCGGCCATATGCGCCAGCACGGCGCTGGCGTGCATCAGCTCGCCACCGGGGAAGATATAACGCTCAATAAAGTCGCCCATGCCCGCGCCCAACTGGCTGTTGTGCGGGCTGCCCGCCGTAATGCCATGGTTCAGCGCCAAGCCGCCGGGCTGCAGCAGGCGAGACAGCTTGGCAAAGTAATCCGTCATGCGCGCCGCACCGACGTGCTCGAACATGCCTACCGAGGCAATTTTGTCAAAGCGCTCGGTTTCGTTTAAATCCCGGTAGTCCTGCAAATGCATTTGCACTTTGCCCTGCAAGCCCTTGGCGTCGATCAACTGGTTAACGTAGGCATGCTGGTTTTTAGACAGCGTGATACCGGTGGCCTGCACACCGTAGTGCTGCGCCGCCCACAGCAGCAGCGCGCCCCAGCCTGCGCCCACGTCTAGCAAGCGCTCCCCGGGTTTGAGCATGAGCTTGCGGCAAATATGGTCCAGCTTGGCCTCTTGCGCTTGCTGCAAGCTCATGGCGTCCTTGGCGTAGTAGGCGCAAGAATAGACGCGCATCGGATCCAGCCACAGGGCGTAAAACTCGTCCGACACATCGTAGTGAAAGGCTATGTGCGCCGCATCGCGTTGCAGGGTGTGCGCGGCCATGGAGCGTACGCGCTGCAACATTTTCACCAAGCCGAGCGAGGCATGCTGGGCATTGCCCTGCGCCGGATTCCCCTGCACCAAGTGCGACGCCAGCGCCATCAGGTCACGCAGGCGGCCCTCAATCTGCACGCGGCTTTGCACGTAGTCTTGTGCCAGTCGGCCAATCAGCCCCGCGCTCAAATGCGCCATGCTGCTCCAGTCGTTGAATTTCAGAGTCACAGCCGCATTGCTATGACCCACGCGCTGGCTGTCCGGCAGCACCACTGCCAAGGGCATGGGCAAACCCTCAAGACGCTTTTGAACAAGATAGACCAGGCGCTGCATAAGCAGTATTTTTTACCCGTCAGGGGCTTGCGTCAAGGCACCGCGCTTGGAGAATTGCCACCAAGCTTGCGATTAAACAAAGACTATTGATTTATCGCAAGCTTTGTATGGGTGCTTCGATGCTCAAGCGCTGGAGATTACGGCTCTAGGCCCACATAGGCACCAGGCATCATGACGCCCTCGATTTTGCAGGCCTGCGCATCAAAGCTCAGCATGGCACGGCAACCCTGCATGCGGTATTTTGCCAAAAAAAGGCATTCAGCAAAATCTGCCTTGCTGCCCTCGTACAGGTGCAGCGCGTACTCCAATGCGCCTTCGTTTTCAATCTGCAGAAGCTCAGTTTCCAGAAGATGGCGTAGCGTAGTCACCACCGCTGTTTTTGACAATTTGGCTGCGCTGCGCAGTACCCATTCCAGCTCTAAAACTACTGGCAAGCTGAGTGATACTTCCTCACCACGCCGCTCTGCATCGTCCAGCATGGCGGCGGCTTGCCGCGTTTGCACCTGGTCATCGGCCAGCACAATCCGGGCAATGACATTGGTATCCAATCCAATCATGCGGCGCGGGCAGTTTTCATTTTGGCCAAACTGACTTTAGCGCCGGTGTAGCCCGCGATACCCACCAATTCGGTCAAGGCCCGCTTTTTTGTTCGCATGATGACAGTGCCATCGGGCAGCAGGGTGAAGTTGAGCTTGTCCTGAGGTTGCAATTGCAACCCCTCCCGCACGTCCTTGGGAATCGTGGTTTGGCCCTTGGTTGTCAAAGTGGCGTTGAACATACTAAATCCTTTCAAAAACTATATTTGAAAGGATTTTAGCAGATCTTGACTTAAGTCGAATCTACTTTCAGTAAGCCGGTATCGCATTCGCCAGGACTTGAGCTCCCGCTAATTAAAGGTCATCAATAAAAGCCACGCAGCACCAAACACACCCTCCGCTTTTCTAGCCGCAGCAACGGCTTCTGGCGAAAGCGGTTCAAGTTTTACACTATGCCAATGCCAAAAATAAAAAGCTACAGAAGCAGCCACACCAAGCAATAGCGGCCACGGCGACATGAGTGCAGCAGTCATAAAGCCGCACAGTGTAATGACGATGGCCGATACAACAACGCCTACGCCACCCGAGGTTCTGTGAGAAACGAAATAACGATCACATTGCTTGCAATGGGCTGGCACAGCCGGATAGGACAACCATTTTCTAAAGAAGCTGATTGTGCGGCTCTGACAAGCTGGGCAAGCATACATAGGCTGATGCCTTTAAGCCAGCTCTTCCTTGCGAATCCGCACAATCGGTGCCAACACAGTTTTGAGTGCCTGCATCTGCGCCATCGCCGCATTCATCGTGGCTTCTTTGCAGTCGTGGGTCAAGATGATCAAATCGGTAGACGTTGCGCCCTCGCCGCCTACTTCATCAGCCTCGCGCTGCAGCACCGCGTCGATGCTGATACCGGCGTTGGCGACGATGCCTGTGACTTGCGCCAGCACGCCGGCCTCGTCGGCTACACGTAGGCGCAGGTAGTAGGAGGTGACCACATCGCCCATGGGCAGCACGGGCATGGTGTTCATGGCGTCGGGCTGGAAGGCCAAGGCGGGCACGCGCTGGGCGGCGGTGGCGCCTTGCATGCGGGTGATGTCTACCAAATCGGCAATCACTGCGCTGGCGGTGGGCTCAGAGCCTGCGCCCTTGCCGTAGTACAGTGTGGTGCCTACGGCGTCGCCCTGCACCATCACGGCGTTCATCGCGCCCTCTACGTTGGCGATCAGGCGTTTGTTGGGCACTAGCGTGGGGTGTACGCGCAGTTCGATGCCCGCAACACCTTGGGGGTTGGCGGCGGTAGCTTCGCGGCGCTTGCTGATTCCCAGCAGCTTGATGCGGTAGCCCAACTGCTCAGCGTATTTGATGTCGGTGGCCGTCAGCTTGGTAATGCCCTCCACATGCGCTTTGTCAAACTGCACGGGGATGCCAAAACCAATCGCCGCCATGATGGTGGCCTTGTGCGCTGCGTCTACGCCTTCGATGTCAAAGGTGGGGTCGGCCTCGGCGTAGCCCAGGCGCTGGGCTTCTTTGAGCACCACGTCAAAGTCCAGGCCTTTGCTGCGCATCTCGCTCAAGATGAAGTTAGTGGTCCCATTGATGATGCCGGCAATCCATTGGATGCGGTTAGCTGTGAGCCCCTCGCGCAGCGCCTTGATGATGGGGATACCGCCCGCCACTGCGGCCTCAAACATCACCATCACGCCCTTGGCCTGCGCGGCCTGAAATATCTCGGTGCCGTGCACGGCCAGCAGCGCCTTGTTGGCGGTGACCACATGCTTGCCAGCGGCAATGGCTTCGAGCACCAGCGCCTTGGCAATGCCGTAGCCGCCAATCAGCTCAATCACAATGTCAATATCCGGGTTGGCTATGACGGCGCGTGCGTCAGACACTACCTGTACCTTGTCGCCCACCACCTCTTTCGCCCGCGCGGTGTCCAGGTCGGCCACCATGGTGATCTCAATGCCACGGCCCGCGCGGCGCACAATCTCGTCATGGTTGCGTGCCAGCACGGTGAATACGCCGCTGCCTACGGTGCCGATGCCTAGCAGGCCTACTTGGATGTTTTTCATAGTCAATTTATATAAAAAATCGGGCTGTAGCCCTTTAAAATATCGCGGGAGCAGCTATTAATTAAATAGTGCCCATTGTTCACTCAAGCACTCACTTAAGCACTCACTCAAGCCGTCCCATGCCGCTTGCGGTAGCTCTCTAAAAACTTTGCAATGCGTCCCACGGCCTCGGCCAAGTCATCTTCATGCGGCAAAAACACGATACGGAAGTGGTCCGGCGCGGGCCAGTTAAAGCCGGTGCCTTGCACCAGCATCACCCGGGTTTCGCGCAACAGCTCCAGGAAGAATTGGCGGTCGTCTTTGATCGGGTAAATCTTGGGGTCCAGCTTGGGGAACATGTACAGCGCGGCCACGGGCTTGACGCAGCTCACGCCCGGGATCGCGGTGATGAGGTTGTAGGCCATGTCGCGCTGTCTGCGCAGGCGGCCGCCCTCGCAGGTGAGGTCGTTGATACTCTGGTAGCCGCCCAGCGCGGTTTGGATAGCCCACTGGCCAGGCACGTTGGAGCACAGCTTCATGTTGGAGAGCATGTTCAGGCCCTCGATGTAGTCTTTGGCCGAACGCTTATCTCCCGACACGACCAGCCAACCTGCCCGGTAGCCGCAGGAGCGGTAGCTTTTACTGAGTGAATTGAAGGTAAGGGTCAACACGTCGGTAGACAGGCTGCCAATCGGCGTGTGTTTCACACCGTCGTACAGCACCTTGTCGTACACCTCGTCGGCCAAAATCACCAGGCCGTGCTCGCGGGCGATATTGACTATCTGCTGGAGCAGCTCGGTGGAATACAGCACGCCGGTCGGGTTATTCGGGTTGATCACCACAATCGCTTTGGTACGCGGAGTGATCTTTTTGCGGATGTCGTCCATATTGGGCATCCAGCCATTCGCCTCGTCGCACAGGTAGTGCACGGGCGTGCCGCCTGAGAGGGTGGTGGCCGCTGTCCACAACGGGTAGTCGGGCATGGGCAGCGGCAACTCGTCGCCGTTGTCCAGCAGCGCGTTGGTAGCCATGGTGATGAGCTCGCTGGCTCCGTTGCCCAGGTAAATATCGTCCAGCGTGACGCCCGCGATGCCTTGCTTTTGCGTCTCGTGCATTACCGCCTTGCGGGCGCCAAAAATGCCTTTGCTGTCGGAGTAGCCCGCCGAATTGGGCAGGTTACGGATCATGTCTTGCTGAATTTCCTCGGGCGCGTCAAAACCGAACACCGCCAGGTTACCCAGGTTCAGCTTGATGATCTTCTGGCCCTCTTCCTCCATCTGCCGGGCCGCGTCCATGATGGGGCCGCGAATGTCGTACAACACGTTATTGAGTTTGGCGGATTTGGCAATAGTTTTCAAACAGCTCTCCGGGAGGGGTTTAGGGATGGGCAGAACCAATGGAATCTATAATTTGACCACATTTATGTATGTTTATGGTGCAGTGCACCAGAGAAAGACTCATGAAATTACAGCCCGATAAGTCCGACACACAAATCATCAATGCCTATGGGCCGGGCTGGGTGTCTGTTGGCTCGGTGGTTGAGGGCGTGCCCAAGCTGGAAAAAATCACCCACAGCATTGTCATTGGCTCACACGGCGAACGGCTCAACTGGCCGGGGGTGGGCTTTGCGCAATTGAGCGCCGATTTGTTCGACCAACTAGCGCAGATCAAGCCCGAACTGGTCATTTTTGGCAGCGGCAGCACCCTGCGCTTTCCCAGCCCTGCCCTGCAGCGCGCGCTGATGGCCGCACGCATTGGCCTGGAGACCATGGACACCCTGGCCGCCTGCCGTACTTACAATATTTTGGCCGGTGAAGACCG
>JAYVDN010000630.1:0-1680 GCA_043749385.1 Polaromonas sp. | reverse complement strand
TGCGGCCCGCTGCTACGAATAGTGCAGCTATTCCCGCGGGAAAGGCTTGGGCTTTGAGGCGTTTTAGGCCTTGGGCGACGAGTCGGCGGTTGTTCGGGTCGAGCTTGACGACGTCGGCTACGGTGCCTAGCGCGACGATGGGAAGTAGAGTGTCTAATTTCGGCTGCGTGGATTGATCGAAGATACCGCGTGCTCTAACCTCTGCTCTCAATGCCAGCAGCACATAGAACATCACGCCCACTCCGGCAATCGATTTACTTTCAAACGTGCAATCAGGCTGGTTTGGGTTGACGATTACATCGGCATCGGGCAAAAACACGATGCCGTCTTTTTGCGCAGGCAAGTGGTGGTCGGTGACCAGTACCTGCAGGCCCAGCGCCTTGGCCTTGGCCACGCCCTCCACGCTGGCAATGCCGTTGTCCACGGTGATCAGCACATCTGCGCCGCTGTCTTTCACGCGCTGCGAGATAGGTGGGGTGAGGCCGTAGCCATCGACCACCCGGTCCGGCACGATGTAGCTGACCTGCTTGGCCCCCAGCAGTTTCAAGCCGCGTAGGCCGACGGCGCAGGCAGTAGCGCCATCGCAGTCGTAGTCGGCCACGATGCAGAGCTTCTTGTTAGCGGCTATCGCATCGGCCAACAGCACGGCAGCGGCTGCGCAGCCCAGCAGGGTGCTGGGTGCTAGCAGCTTGCCGAGGCCGTCGTCCAGCTCGTCTTTGCTGGCCACGCCGCGCGAGGCGTACAAGCGCGCCAGCAGGGGGTGCACACCGGCTTCTTCCAGCGCCCAGGCGGCGCGTGGCGGGGTATCTCGTACTATCAGTTTCATAGCTGCTCCCGCGATATTTTATTGGGCTGTTGGCCAAAAAGGCTTAAAAATCGTTTACCCAAGGACGGTGTGTAGTTGCACCAGTGCTGGGCCGTGCGCTCACCGCAGAGGATCAAGTTCACCGGCTCACCGCGCCAGGCTTTAGCGCTGAGCTCTTTGATCAGGGTGTTGTCCAGTTGCTGCCAGGCACCGCTCCAGTAGTCCCAGTTTTCCTGCAGCGCAGGTAGGCGCAGGTCGTCTACCAAGGTGATCTCGCGTGGTAGCACGGGCGCAGTGCGCAAGGTGCCGGCACCGCTGACCCAAAACGAGTTCACAGCCAGTTGCCCGGCGGCTTGTCTGCGGTCGTTGATCGGGTGCGTATACAGCAGCATTTGCATCTCGTTTTGCAGGCGGCGCAGCGGTGCGGCCTGCGCGCCCTCGCTCATCCAGGCGTTCACGTTACGGCCCACCGCGCGGTCTAGCGAGGCAGTGGCCAGGCCGTCAAACAGCGGGCTGTGCGTATACCAGCGCGTGGGGCTGTCATAGTGCAGGGCAATGCCGTCCTCTGCAAAATAGGGGCGCATCGCCTCTAGCACCGCGCGCGAATCTTCTTCGCCGAGCTGCAAGCTATCGGGGTGCAGCATCTGCACATGGTCAGTGCCCACATTCCAATGGCAGGGCGTGATTTGCGCCCAAGCCTGGCCTGTGCGAAAGCCGGTGTCGGCTGGGTTGGCAGCCAAAGCATGCGCCGCCCACGGCGTGCAGCCGTCCGCTGTCCACAGACCCAGCGTGTGCGCCAGCACCCGCTCGTGCGGGGGGCTGAAGCTGGTTTCATCGCCCACATCTTGGCTCAGCAAGGCCATGCGCTGCATCAG
>JAYVDN010000629.1:0-2004 GCA_043749385.1 Polaromonas sp. | reverse complement strand
TACCCCAACATCTTTGCCGCTGGCGACGTAGCGGGGCCCTACCAGTTTACCCATACCGCTGCGCACCAGGCATGGTATGCGGCAGTCAACGCACTGTTTGGTACCTTCAAAAAATTCAAGGCCGACTACCGCATTATTCCTGCTGCCACCTTCATCGACCCCGAGGTAGCGCGCGTGGGCCTGAACGAACTCGAAGCCAAGGCGCAAAACGTGCCTTATGAAGTCACCAAGTACGGCATTGACGATCTGGACCGTGCCATTGCCGACAGCGAGGCACACGGTTTTATCAAAGTGCTGACGGTACCGGGTAAGGACAAAATTCTCGGCGTGACGATCGTCGGCGTACACGCGGGCGACTTGCTGGCCGAGTACGTGCTGGCCATGAAGCACGGCTTGGGATTGAACAAAATTCTAGGCACCATCCATGCCTATCCCACCCTTGCAGAATCTAACAAATACGTCGCTGGTGAATGGAAGCGTGCCCACCAGCCGGTCAAACTACTGCAATACGTGCAAAAGTACCACGATTGGCGGCGCGGTTAAGCGTTGCCGGTTGAACTATCACCCTTTTCACTCACTCCAAAACTCACACAACGCACCTCTGCAAAGGTTTTACATGAAACGATTTACTACATTTTTAATAGCTGCTCTCGCGATATTCTATTGGGCTAACAGCGCTTTTGCCCAAACTTTTGACCATGGCTATGCGCAGTGGGATGCGCAACTGAAAAAGCAAGTCAAATGGCTGCCAGACAACAAGCAAAGCCGTGTGAACTACAAAGGCTTTGCGGCGGATCGCGCAGAGCTGACCAAGACGCTGGAAGGCTTGTCGGCGGTAACTCCAGCGCAGTACGCAGCGTTCAGCAAAGAGCAGCAGATGGCGTTTTTGATCAATGCTTACAACGCCTTCACCGTCGAGTTGATTCTCACCAAATACCCGGATCTCAAGTCGATCAAAAACGTCACTGCCTTTGGCAGCCCCTGGAAGAAAAAATTCTTCCAGCTCTTGGGCGAAGAGCGCAATCTGGACTGGATCGAGCATGAGCGTCTGCGCCCCAGCATCGCCGGTGGTGGCTTCAAAGATCCGCGCATCCATGTGGCCATTGTCTGCGCCAGCATAGGCTGCCCGGCCATACCGCCTGAAGCTTTTACCGCTGCCAAGCTCGATAGCCAGCTAGACGAAGGCATGGCACGCTTTGTGGGCGACAAAACCCGCAACCGCTATGCAGATGGCACACTGCAGGTCTCCAGCATTTTCAAATGGTTCAAAGACGATTTTGAAAAAGGCTACAAAGGCTTCAGCAAAGTAGAGGATGTGTTTGCCAAGTACGCTGACGCCCTCACCCCAGACGCCACTGCGCAAGGACAAATTCGTGCCAAAACCGTTGCTATCAGCCATCTCGATTACGACTGGTCTCTTAACGACCTTGGTCGTTAACCACGCGGCTTGGGCGGCAGGCCCGGCTGCATTCTCGCAAGGCGCGGGGGCCGAGCCACCTGCGCCTTGGCAATTCGTAGGCCTGCCAGAGCGCTATGCCAAGCCGCCCACGCTCATCGATCTGCATGAGATCGACAGTAAAAAAGTGCTGCGCCTGCGCAATGACAAATCCTGGGGCAGCTTGGCGCACCCGTGGGCAGGGCCTGCGCAAAGCATCCGCTTCCAATGGCGACTGGACAAATCCCTCACCAAAGCCAGCTTTAAAACCAAAGCCACCGAAGATGCCGCCCTCAAGGTGTGCCTGAGCTTTGATATGCCAGCAGAGCGCATCCCTGGCAGCGAGCGCACTTTGTTCAAGATGGCCCAGTTTGTGAGCCGCGAAAAGCTACCCACCGCTACGCTGTGCTATGTCTGGGCGCTTTCAGAAGAGGCCGGCAGCGTACATGCCAGCCCCACCACTGCCCGCGTGCGCTACATGGTGCTGAACTCGGGCACCATGCAGCTGAAAACCTGGCAAGAACATCAACGCAATATTGGCGCTGATTTTTTGAAAGCATTTGGAGCTG
>JAYVDN010000628.1:0-2525 GCA_043749385.1 Polaromonas sp. | reverse complement strand
GAACGATGCCTACCCTTTTGTCAGTTTGCACCAGCCCTCAGCCTTTTACGGCGTGAACTCGCTAGACTTGGGCTCCCACCGCAAAGACACCATTGGCGTGAACCAAGGCCTGTACGAGCTGGCCTCGGGTCCTGAGGTGACTGGCTATTACGACAAGGTGATGCACCAAAAGCTGCTGCCCAGTGGCCGGGTGAGCTACCACCCGATGTGCAACTACTTGGGTAGTGACAACGGCGTGGGCCGCTTTGAGTCGATCTTGTCTGGCGCGCAAACCCAAGTCACGGTGCGCAGGCGGCTGGTAGATGCCTGCTACGGTGCGCCGAATGTACCGTCTACCCATACGCCCAAATTCAGCGTGGCAGAAGGTGTGCGGCTGCTAACACCCAACGCCCTTGCCCAACTGTGGCAAAGCAAGGCCCCTCGTCCCACACGGTACTGCATTCTGGGTGCTGGCAAAACCGCGATGGATGCAGGAATTTGGCTACTCAACTGCGGAGCATCACCCGATGCCATCACCTGGGTGGTGCCGCGCGACTCTTGGCTGGTGAACCGCTTGTGCACTCAACCGGGCAATGAATTCTTCAACGAATCTATTGGTGGCCAAGCCGCGCAAATGGAATGCCTTGCCACGGCCACCAGCGCCAACGATTTATTCCTGCGCCTGGAAGCCGCCGACCAGATGCTGCGCATCTTCCCCGACCACACGCCCAGCATGTTCCACTTTGCCACCATGTCCAAAGGCGAAGTAGCGGTGCTGCGCCGCATTACCAACGTGGTGCGCAAAGGGCGCGTGCAAACCATTGAACGGGACGCAATGGTGCTGGGCGGCGGACGCGTGGCCATGGAGCCAGGTACGCTGTATGTAGACTGCACTGCCTCTGCGATAGTGCAACAGGCTTTGCAACCGATTTTTCAGCCGGGCAAAATAGTGCTGCAACTGGTACGCGCGCCCTTGCCCAGCTTCAGCTGCGCGATGATCGCCTATGTAGAGGCGCACTACCCTGACGATGCCCAAAGAAACAAGCTGTGCGGTAACGTACCCTTCCCCGAAAACATCACCGGCTATGTGCGCACCATGGCGGCCAACATGATGAACCAGGCGCAATGGTCCCAAGACAAAACCCTGCGCGAGTGGATGCGCGCCAGCCGCTTGGACGGCTTTGGCAAAGTGATGGCGTCAGCTGATCGCAACGACCCAGAAAAAATGGCCATTATGGAAAAACTGCGCAACCAAGCGATGGCGGCCATGGGCAATATGCCCAAGCTGCTGGCTGCGCAGAAATAATAGGCTATTTGGCTTGTAGCCCAATAAAATATTGCGGTAAAAGCTATGATTTACATAGTGGTTAAGCGCATACTCCGCATGCAACCGCTGTCGTGAGCTTACCGCCCACTACCGGCGATCTACCTAGGTTGGAAGCGGGCAGCCCTGCGCATCGCACGGGCCCGCCGCCGCAGCGGGCGTACTGGTGCCAGTGCCGGTCGGAGCGGGGTGCTCAGGCGCTTCCATCACCAGTTGACCAATCAACGCCCCCAGATGCATATCGTCCATACGCCCAAAGCGGTGCAAGCGCACAGTGCCTTTGCGGTCAATCAACACCAAGCTGGGCGTACCCTGCATGCTGTAGGCCTGCATGGTCAGCGGTATGTCGCTACCCAGGCTGGCTTGGTCTACACCTATTGGGAAATCAATGCTGTACTCATGCACAAAAGCTCTGAGCGCCTCTACCCCCATCACCGCATGGTGCTCAAACACAGTATGCAGGCCAATGACGGCCACGTCCGTCTTGGGGAAAGTCTCTCTGATCTTGCTTGCCTGCGGCAGCCCATGCGAAACGCAACCCGGGCAGAGCATTTGAAACGCATGCAGCACCACGACCTGGCCTCGCAAACTAGCCAGAGTAACGGGGCTGTCGGTGTTAAGCCAGTGCGAGGTTTGCAGCTTGGGTGCTGGGAAAGTCTGAAAGTTCATAGAAGAGTCTCCATCATGCGATACAAACAACGAAGCGCGCTACAGCGCAGCGCGCCCCGCGCAGATTATTGATTGACCTTGCCGGGCAAAGACAGATCACCCGAGGCTACTTTAAACACATTGGCCACACACAGCAGCGGGTTGTGCACACTGGCATTCACACGCAGAACCGCAGTGACGCCATCAAATCCGGCCGTATTGACCACGCCGATATCGTCAAACGGCACCCGTACTTCCAAAGTTTTTCCTTTAAAGAGGGGGTTCCAGCCCGGGCTGTCGATCAAGATGGGCAAACCGGGCCAGGTTTTAGGCAAACGTGGTTTGGCATCTTTGGGAATATCCACCACTTTCAGCGCGTCTTTGCCGCAGGCGGCATCGGGCTGCAGTACTACCCAATGCGAATGCCACACACCGCCATCGTTACCAGGATTGCCATCACCGTTCTCATCAAACAGCGGCGTGTCGTCAAAGTCTGGGTGGGAGGTGACGGCAAATGCCAAGATGCCGCTCTTGGGCTCAAACCCTACTGCGGACGGATCTATCGACGTAGGCC
>JAYVDN010000627.1:0-2325 GCA_043749385.1 Polaromonas sp. | reverse complement strand
GCCGACTTTGCCTCTGGCCTTGATGCTGGCATCGCTGCTGGCTTGACATCGGATTGCTGCTGTATCTATGACCAAACAACGCGTGACGGTATTGGGCTCCACAGGCTCGGTGGGCAAAAACACTCTGGACGTGATATCGCGCCACCCAGAGCGCTTTGAAGTGTTTGCCTTGTCGGCCCACACCAACGTGGACGAGATGCTGGCGCAATGCCTGCAATACAAACCGCAGGTGGTGGTGATGGCAGATCCCGTGGCAGGGAAAGCCCTGGCTCTGAAGCTTAAGCAAAAAAGTATTTCTACTGAGGTAAATACTGCGCAAGGCGCTATGAACGAGATAGCGTCATCGAGTCAAACCGATGTAGTCATGGCCGCTATCGTAGGTGCGGCGGGGCTGGCGCCCAGTTTGGCTGCGGCGCGCGCGGGTAAGCGATTGCTGCTGGCGAACAAAGAAGCTTTGGTGGTGGGGGGTGCCTTGTTCATGCGGGCCGTGACCCAAGGCGGTGGGATTTTGCTGCCCATTGACAGCGAGCATTCGGCTGTACTGCAAAGCTTGCCTGAAGATCGAAGCGTATGGGCCAGCAGAGTAGAGAAAGTAATCCTCACTGCGTCAGGGGGCCCGTTTCGCACGCGTGACCCTGCTACGTTCAACACCATCACGCCGGAGCAGGCGGTGGCGCACCCGAACTGGGTGATGGGGCGCAAAATTTCAGTTGATTCGGCTACCTTGATGAACAAGGCGCTGGAAGTGATCGAGGCGCACTACCTGTTTGGCATGCCCCCAGAGAAAATTGAAGTCGTGGTGCATCCGCAGTCCATCATCCACTCGATGGTGCAATACCATGACACCTCGGTGGTGGCCCAGCTGGGCAATGCCGATATGCGGGTACCTATCGCGTATGGACTGGGTTTCCCCGAACGCATCCACAGTGGTGCCAAGGCCATAGATTGGCAAACCATGAGCGCCATGACTTTTGAAGCGCCCGATACCCAGCGCTTTCCTGGCTTGCAGTTGGCGTGGCATGCCATGCGCGCACCCCAAGGCACGACGGCCGTGCTCAACGCGGCCAACGAGGTAGCGGTGCAGGCGTTTTTGGACAGTGCTATTCGTTTCGACCAGATTCATGCAGTGAACATGGAAACTTTAAGCCGTGTGGCACCGTCCAAGCCAGATTCTTTGGATGATTTGCTGGCTATTGACGCGCAAAGCCGCGCAGTTGCCTGGCAGTTTGTAGCTACCTTGAAGCCTTAAATGATATTAACCATCCTTTCATTTGTCGTTGCGTTGGCCCTGTTGATTGCCATCCATGAGTATGGCCATTACCGTGTGGCAGTAGCCTGCGGTGTGAAGGTGCTGCGCTTCTCAGTCGGTTTTGGCAAGCCACTGTTCGTTTGGAAGCCCAAGAAGCAACACCCCGGCCAGGATACTGAATTCGTCGTGGCGATGCTGCCTTTGGGCGGCTACGTCAAAATGCTCGATGAGCGCGAGGCGCCCGTGCCCCCCGAGTTACGGCATGTGGCTTTTAATACCCAGCCCTTGTCGTCTCGCGCTGCGATTGTCGCTGCTGGCCCGATAGCCAATTTACTCTTGGCCGTGTTGCTGTATGCGATGGTCAATTGGTTGGGCGTGCAAGAGCCGCGTGCCATTATTGCCAGCCCTCTGGCCAGCTCTATCGCTGCGCAGGCCGGTCTACGCGGCGCTGAGCAAGTGCAGGCGGCGGCTTTTGCCGGGGATGCCTTGCAAGAAGTACGCTCGATGGAAGACGTGCGATGGATCACTACCCAAGCGGCCCTGGATGGCAAAGATTTGCAGCTGGAGGTGCGTGACGTAGCGCGCAATTCCGTACGCACTGTGGTGCTGCCTTTAAGCCGTATGGATGTGCGTGAAGCAGATGCGCAGATGTTTCGCAAGATCGGTATTGGAGCACCGTGGACGCGCCCCGTGCTGGGTGAGCTGGTCGTAGGAGGTGCAGCCGATGTGTCGGGGCTGAAAAAGAACGACACAGTTGTAAGCGTTGCTGGGGTGGCGGTGGTGGATGGCATGCAGCTACGTGACCTGATTCGTGCGAGCGTGTCAGGTAGTAAACCTGTCATGCAATTGTGGCAAGTACAGCGTCAGGGCCAAACGCTGCCTATCGAGGTGACTTCGGCGGCGGTGCAAGAAGGGGCCGTGTGGGTCGGTAAGATCGGTGCTTATGTCGGTGCACCGCCGGAGATGATTCAAACGCGGTACGGGCCGATAGATGGCTTGTGGCGCGGCGTAGTCAAGACTTGGGAGATTTCTGCATTGACCTTGCGCATGATGGGCAAGATGGTGATAGGGGAAGC
>JAYVDN010000626.1:0-14640 GCA_043749385.1 Polaromonas sp. | reverse complement strand
ACATGACTGTGTCCATTGACATCGAAACGGCCCGGCGCACTGCCACCGTGGTCATTCCCACCAGCGCGCTGGAAGACGCCACCACTGACAAACCCTGGGTGTTGGTGGTGCGCGGCAAACATGCGGTCAAGCAGTTCGTCACATTGGGACTTCTGGGTGATACGCGGGTAGAGGTGTTGCAAGGCATCGCAAAGGATGAGGGCGTGGTGCCCAAGTCAAAAGTTGGTGTCAAAGCCGGCCAACGCGTTCGCGCCAAGGTGCAGGCCGAGCCAGCGCCCACCCAAGAGCTGGCGTCTGGCAAAAACCCCATGGCCAAATGAATCTTGCACCATGAACCCGTTACTGCCATTCGAGTGGGTACTGGCCACGCGGTTTTTGCGTGAAGGCCTGCTGCAAACCATGTTCATCATCTCGGGCGTGGCGCTGGGTGTTTCGGTGATTGTGTTTATGTCTGCATTGCTGACGGGCTTGCAAGCCAGTATTTTTAAAACCCTGCTGGACTATCAGGCACAAATTGTCATCAAGGCCCCTGATGAAGCGCCGCGCGCCTTGCGGCAAGAGCCGGGTACTGAATTTGCTACCCGGGTGCAGCCGCGCGCACAGCGCCTGCGCTCGCTAGACCAGTGGCAAAAAGTGCGCGACAACACGCTGGCCACTCCTGGCGTGTTGGTGGTAGCACCCGTGCTGGAGGATTCAGCGTTCATCGTGCGGGGTGATGCCAATACTGGCGTGGGTCTACGCGGCATCGAAACGGAAAGCTATTTACGGCTAATTTCGCTGCAAGAAAAAATCACCTTTGGTACGGCCAAGCTGAGCAGCACTGATGTGCTGATTGGCCGCAAGCTGGCTAAAGACTTGGGGCTTGCGGTGGGTGACAAACTCACCTTGAAAGCCGCCCAGGGCGCATCTGTGGTGCTGTTTGTGGCGGGTATCTTTGACTTTGGCAACGACGGTGTAGACACCGGCAGCGTGTATGTGGCGCTGCGTACGGCGCAAAGCCTGGTGGGCTTGCCGGGCGGTGTAACTGCCCTGTGGGTCAAGGTAACTACACCTTTTGAAGCAGAAGCTATCGCGCAGCAGATTGCCGCGCAGCCGGGTATCAAGGTGGAGAGCTGGATCAAAACCAATGCCGAATTTTTTAAAGCGCTGTCGGGGCAGACGATGTCTTTCTTCATTATTCGTTTGTTCGTCGGCTTGACAGCCGCGCTGGGTATTGCCAGCGTGCTGGTGGTGTCAGTGGTGCAAAAGTCCAAAGAAATCGGCATCTTGCGCGCCACCGGCACTACACGCGGTCAAATTTTGGGCGTGTTTTTATTACAAGGTGCGATTCTGGGCTTGCTGGGCTCGTTGTTTGGCTCAGTGATGGGTTGGATTTTTTTGATCGCCTGGCGAGGCTTTGCCATTAACGACGAAGGTGTGCCATTTTTCGTGCTGGAAGCTGGCCCAAGTCTGTACTTGGTGGTCGCAGCGGGTGCCACGCTGGTCGGCACGCTGTCGGCCCTGTTCCCAGCGCAACGCGCAGCGCGGCTTGACCCGGCGGTGGCTATTCGTGGATGAATCCAAAGAACCGGCCAAAGCCCAGGCCGATAACGCTCCTACCCTTCGGCTAGAGGGTATTCGCAAGTCGTACGGCACCGGGACAGCCCACGTGAGCGAGGTATTGCACGGCATTGACTTGACCTTGGCGCGCAGCGAGTTTGCCGCACTGATTGGACCATCGGGCTCAGGCAAAAGCACACTGCTCAACATCATTGGCCTGCTGGACAAGCCCAGTGCAGGCAAGTTGTTTTTAACTGGGCAAGAAGCGGAAAACCTGCCTGACAAAGCACTGACCCGCTTGAGAGGCGATGCGATTGGCTTTGTGTTTCAGTTTCACAACCTGCTGCCCGCGTTCACAGCGGTTGAAAACGTCATGCTACCCCTGCTGGCTATGCGCGGCAAGCCCGACGCAGAGATGCGCAGCCGCGCCGAAGAGTTGATTGACAAAGTAGGTTTGAAACCCTGGGGCCACCACCTAGCTAACGATCTATCTGGCGGCCAGCAGCAGCGGGTGGCGATTGCCAGGGCGCTGGTGATGCAGCCGGCGCTGGTATTAGCCGATGAACCAACAGGCAATCTGGACACCAAGTCGGCTGACAACATTTTTGATTTGATGCGCAGCGTGAGCCAAACCAGCGGCACCACATTTCTAATCGTCACCCACGACCCGCGCCTGGCCAAGCGCTGCGACAGAATTATTGAGCTGGTAGATGGACGGATTGACTCAGACAAACCCAATGCAGCCACGCATACCGGCCACGCCAACACAGAAGATGCACCGGTACCTGCATGACCGCGGTACGCTGTGGCTTATTGGTAGGCAGAGTATTTACCTGGCGGCTTGCGGATGGGTGGAGGAAGTCTGGCGTGCACGCGCAATCGCAGTTGATCTGTGCGGTGAAATATGTACAGCCTGGGCAGACTCGCCTTACCAGCCCGGTTACTGTTATTTATGTGTTAAATCGGTCGCTAGCCCAATAGAACAATGCGGGAGCAGCTACTAAAAAAATAGTTTATAGATTTACTATGTGCGACAGCGAACAGACCGCCCCGCGTGGGCACAGCACACTGCGTGTGTAAAGTACACCATCGAAAGTCACGCATGCTCACACGCCGCAAGTTAGTTCTGGCCGCCAGTGCACCTTTGCTTGTGAATGCCTGTGCGCCAACCACCAACACCACGTATGAAGACACCGTGCAGCAGACGTGGCAACTCCCCGCGGCTGCGCCCGTGGGCACGTTACAGGTCACCCAGCCTTTGTTGCGCGAGTTGGTGCGGGTTGCCACCCTGGCACCTTCCAGCCACAACACCCAGTGCTGGAAGTTTGCCGTTGCAGATGCAAAAGCTTCCGGTAAGCCAGGCATGGTGTGGATAGCGCCCGACCTGTCGCGCCGTTGCCCGGCGGTAGACCCGGATGACCACCATCTTTTTGTCTCGCTGGGCTGCGCCACTGAAAATCTGGCGCAAGCCGCGCAGGCCCACGGCTTCGTGGCCCAAGCCGTGTTGGGCGCAGCGGACGCGATCCAGGTCAACCTGCAGCCCACCGCTGCGGTGATATCGCCGCTCTATGCGGCGATGGCCCAGCGGCAATGCACCCGCGGTGAATATGACGGGAAAGCCCTGTCTACAGACGACCTTCGCTTGCTGCAAGCGGCGGTCAAGCCGCCAGGCACCAGCCCGGGGGTACAGCTGCTGCTGATCACTGACAAACCAAAGATGGAGCAGGTGCTGGCGCAGGTGATTGCAGCCAATACTGCGCAGATGGACGACCCGGCGTTTGTGGCCGAGCTGAAAAGCTGGATCCGTTTCAACGACGCGCAAGCGTTGCGCACAGGCGATGGCTTGTTCTCACGCGCCTCGGGCAACCCGGCGATTCCCCCGTGGCTGGGCAGCGCATTGTTCCCGCTGTTTTTCAAAGCCAGCAGCGAGAACGACAAGTACGCCAAGCAGGTGCGCAGCAGCGCGGGCATTGCAGTGTTTACCTCGGAAGCGCTGGTGCCCAACGAGCCTTTCGCACAAAAAGCCCACTGGATAGAAACCGGGCGCGCCTACCAGCGCTTTGCGCTGCAAGCCACCGCCTTGGGCATACGCACGGCATTTTTGAACCAGCCGGTGGAAGTGGTGGGCCAACGCGCGGCATTCGCCAGCGCCTGGGGCCTGGGCCAGCGGCGTCCTGACTTGGTGGTGCGCTTTGGCCGCGGTCCGCTGATGCCGCGTTCTTTGCGCAGGCCGGTGGACGCGGTGCTGGTCGCAGCGACAGCCACCTGACTTGGAGCAACAGACCATGAGCGCTGTACTGCCCACCAAGCCTCCTGTCCCAGCCCTCATCACCGTCAAAACGATGGGTTTGGTGGCCGCGCTGGTGGCGCTGCTGGCCATTGTGTGGATGCCCGCTGCGCCCGGCTTGCCGCCCGCGGGCCAGGTGATGCTGGCCGTGCTGGCGTTTGCCGTCATCGTGTGGATGACGCAGGCGCTGGACTACGCGGTGAGTGCCGTCGTCATTGCCGCATTGATGGTGTTTCTGCTGGCCTTTGTTCCCGGTGCGCCTTTTTCAGCCCTGCTCAGCGTGGCGCTGTACTTCATCATGACCCGCATGATGAAGCCTGAGATGGCCGAGATAGAAGGCGGCCAGGCCACCATTCGCGCCCAGTTGGTCAGCATCGGAAAAATGAGCGCCAACGAGTGGAAACTGCTGACCATCGTGCTGGTGCTGCTGGCCTTTTGGGCCAGCGAAAAGTGGCTGCACAACTTTGATACGGCCTCTACCACCCTGGCGGCCATTGCGCTCATGCTGCTGCCCCGTGTGGGCGTAATGGACTGGAAAGCATCGCAACGCGGCTTTCCCTGGGGCACGGTGGTGCTGTTTGCCATTGGCATCAGCGTGGGTACTGCCTTGCTGCGCACCGGTGCTGCGCCCTGGCTGGCCAACGTCATCGTGCAAAATCTGGGCCTGCAAAGTGCCAGCGCATTTGTGATCTTGATGCTGCTGTCGCTGTTCCTGATCGTGATCCACCTGCCGGTCAACGCACCGCAGAACATGATTGCCTACGGCACCGACACGTTTGATGCCAAAGACTTCATCCGCACCGGGTTGGTCATCACGGCGGCGGCGATGGCGCTGCTGGTTATTTTTGCGCTCACTTACTGGCCGTGGATGGGGTACATGACCAAGGTAGTCTGAGTGCTGTTGTTTTAAATGGTACCTTCGTGCGCCAGCGCACAGTCAACCTCGGCCAAGAGGTGAATGATCGGGGTCAGTGAAGCAACGCTTCTAAACCTAATTTAGAACGAATGACACCGCCATGACCCACACTATGCACAGCGCCCGAATCATCGGGCCGATTCCCTACGCCAAGGGCGGCGGGGAAACCGGCACTATTCCCCTAGGCCCTTGCTTGATCGAGCAGGTTGACGACCGCTCGTTTGACATTGTCTGGGGCGCGCGCGGGCAAAGCTGCGCTGCGTTACGGGTTGAAGATGTCAAAGCTGCGGCGGATGTCGGCAATCTTGTACTCCTGGACTAGCCTCGGGGCAAGCTCCGCTGTCACTGTTTTAGTCACGCACCTCAAACAACCCTACCGCTGCCATGTCTACACCTTCCGACACCATGCTTTTCTCCCCCTTTAAAGCTGGCGATTTGCAGCTTGCCAACCGCATTGTCATGGCACCACTCACGCGCAACCGCGCGCCGGGTGCCATACCCACGTCGCTCATGGCTGAGTATTACACGCAGCGCGCCAGCGCCGGTTTACTGATCACCGAGGCTACTGCCATCACCCAGCAAGGGCAGGGCTATTCCGACGTGCCAGGCCTGTACGGCACCGAGCAGCTGGATGGTTGGAAACGCGTGGTCGACGCGGTTCATGCGGCACATGGCAAGATCGTGGTGCAGCTCTGGCATGTAGGGCGTGTGTCACACACTGACTTACAGCCAGACGGTGGCCAGCCGGTTGCACCGTCGGCGATTACGGCCAATACCAAAACGGTGTTAATCAGGGACGGTGTGCCCACTTTTGTGCCTACCTCTGCACCCAGAGAGTTGCAGGAACAAGAGCTGCCTGGCATCGTCCACGCCTTCCAGGCCGCAGCGCGCAACGCGGTGGAGACGGTGGGTTTTGATGGGGTTGAAATCCACGGCGCCAATGGCTATCTGTTGGATCAGTTTCTCAAAGATGGCTCTAACCATCGCACCGACGACTATGGAGGCAGCATCGAAGACCGCGCCCGCTTTCTGCTGGAGGTGGTGCGCGCTGTGACCAGCGCCGTGGGCGGCGGGCGAACCGGCATCCGCCTGGCACCCGTCACCACGGCCAACGACGCGTATGACAGCGCACCGCAACCGTTGTTCGAATATGTCTTGGCGCAGCTGGCCTCACTCCACCTGGCCTATGTCCACATCATTGAAGGCGCAACGGGCGGCCCACGTGTGTTGCCCGATCGACCGTTTGATTACATTGCCCTCAACTCTGCCTACGTGCGCGCGGGGGGTAAAGGTGCGTGGATGGTCAACAACGGCCTTGACAAGGCGCTGGCTGTAGAGGCGCTGCACAGCGGCGCAGACCTGGTGGCCTTTGGCCGCCCCTACATTGCCAACCCCGACCTGGTAGCACGCCTGCGCCAGGATGGTCCGTACAACGAGGGCGACCGCAGCACCTATTACGGAGGTGGTGCTAAGGGCTACACCGATTACCCCACGCTTCTAAAAGTGCAGCAATCTGTTTAAGTATCGCGGGGCTAGGGTTGCTCTAATTTGACTTCACCCACCGCACAATATCAGCGCTGCCCATCGCCAACCCCAAGGCTTCTTCGTATTATTTGATTTTTATCAACCAGGACAGCTTATTGCTTGTGTTCAATAGAGGACGGTAAGCGTTAGTTTGCCGGTGACTCAGCGGCCGTGCCGCTCGCTAAAAGGAGAACCTGAAAATGAACCACGCTCAACTTGCATTGCCGGCAGGTAGCATTTTGACGCTGAGCTTATGGATTGCGGTATTGCTTGTGCAGCCGCTGCTCCTGCCTGCGCAGGCGCAAGCGCCTGATGTCAAGCCAGTGCCTGCGGATGTCGCACGCGAGGGCAGTCCATCACCTCCAAGCCTCAATATCTACGTCGCGGGTGGTAATGTGCGCCCAACAGAGCCGGTCAAAGGTGACCTGTATGCTGCTGGCGGCCGCATCACCATAGAGCAGCCTGTGCGCGGGGATGCAACTTTGGCGGGTGGCGCAGTCACAGTGCGGGCACCCATCGGAGAAGACTTGCGTGCGGTAGGCGGCGATGTGCGCATCGAAAGCACGGTCGGTGGCGAGTTATACGCGTCGGGCGGCAGCATCACATTGAGCAATACCGCTGAGGTCGCGGACGCCGTCACGCTGTATGCGGGCAATGTCACCATGGAGGGCAAGGTGAATGGCCCGCTCAAAGTCTATGCCCAGAAAATTGTTCTTAACGGCGAGGTCGCCCGTAACGTGGAGCTTAACGCAGAGCAAATTGAACTGGGTCCGCGGGCGAAGCTGGGCGGGGCGTTGCGCTATTCAGGTAGCGCAGTGTTCAAAACTGCTGAGGGTGTGACTATTGGTGGCGCGGTCACGCGAGGAGATGCCATGAATGGCCGACCCGACGTCCACCACGACCGGGAATGGCATGGGCAAATGATGGGCCGTAGTTTGGACTGGGCTGGCACTGTCGCAGGCATCACAGCCAGTTTTCTTGCGCTGCTGGCAGCGTCCGCGCTGTTGTTGCTTGTTTTCACTGGGTTCTCGCAGCGCGCCTCAAGCAGGGTTTTGGCAACGCCGTGGCCCTCGCTAGCTGCAGGCCTCGCAGTTTTACTAGGCACTCCCATCCTGGCGGCGATTCTGTGCATTACCCTGATTGGCATTCCATTGGGCATGGTATTGATGGTGCTGTTCCCGTTGCTGCTGCTGATGGGGTGGATCGTGGGAGTTTTCTGCATTGCACAGCGGGTGCAGCGCGCCATTCAGAGGCGTGAACCCAGCGGATCGAGCGCTGCCATGATCGGTTTTTTTGCGCTGACCTTGCTGCTGGTGTTGTTGCTTGGCAGCGTGCCATTCATCGGGTTTTTGGTTCTTGTCGCCATCATGCTGCTGGGTACCGGGGCCTGCGCGCTGGAGCTGTACCACCAGGTTCGATCTGGCCGCAAGCCGCCAGCGGCTGGTGTATCGGGTTCAAGCTACACGCCGGCAACGCCTGCGGCGGGCGCATTATGAACTGGTTGAAATGGTCAGGTGTTGCACTCGCTGCGGTGCTGGTGCTTGGGATAGGCGCTGCCGTCTACGGCGCATGGCACTGGGAGCAAGGCACCAAGGCTATTTGGGCTCGGCTGGAAGCGGCTCGCGTCACGTCCTCAACCTTGCCCGCCCGCTATGACGCGCGCGAACTCGAAGGGCTGCCCGCCCCCGTGCAGCGCTACTTCCGCGCTGTGTTGAAGGACGGCCAACCCATCATCGCTGCGGTGTCACTCGACCAGGCCGGCACCTTCAACATGAGCGAGACCGCCCAGCAGTGGAAGCCGTTCACCGCAAAGCAGCGGGTGATCACACAGCGGCCCGGCTTTGACTGGGATGCACGCATCATGATGTTTCCCGGGATACCCGCGCACATCCATGATGCCTACATCGCAGGCCAGGGCATGCTGCGCGGCGCGGTTTTAGGGCTGATACCCGTTGTCAACATGCCGGACAGCCCGGAGTTACAGCAAGGTGAATTTATGCGCTACTTTATGGAAGCTTTGTGGTACCCCACAGCACTGCTGCCCAGCCAGGGCGTGCGATGGGAGGCTATAGATGACCAGTCGGCGCGCGCCACGCTGACAGATGGTGCCATCACACTGGCACTGACGTTCCGGTTTCAGGACGACGGGCTGATCAGCTCTGCCCGCGCCGAGTCGCGAGGCCGCTTGGTGAACGGTGTTCCAGGCGGCGCACCATGGCAAGGCCGGTTCTGGAACTACGCGATGCGTGACGGCATGCGGGTGCCGCTGGAAGGTGAAGTCGCTTGGGTGATGCCTGATGGCCTCAAGCCGTACTACCGCGGCAAGCTTACATCGCTCGCATTTGAGTTTGTGAACCTGCGTTAACGGGGGAATATGCCATGACCTGTTCGACTATGCGCCGAGTGCTTGTGCTAGTTCTGGTAACGTGCAACGCGTCTGTCGTGTCTCAACCCCACGCCCAGACGTCTGCCCAACCCAAGCCCGAAGAAAGCCGGGGCGCGCTGCTGTACACCACGCACTGTGTGGCATGTCACACCACGCAAATGCACTGGCGCGCCGACCGGCTAGCCTATGACTGGGACAGCCTGCAATTTCAGGTGCGCCGCTGGCAGGGCAATGCGGGCTTGCAGTGGGCGGATGCTGACATCACCGAGGTAGCCCGCTACCTGAACCAGACGATCTACAAGTACCCGCAGACCACTGACCGCGTGGGCTTGACATACCACCCAACGTTGCTGTCCATCCCATCAAGGTAAACCATGTCCAAACGAATCCTGCTGATACAAGCTCACCCAGACGCGAGCCAGCCGCACCTGTGCCACGCACTGGCTTCCAGCTACGCAAAGGGTGCGGAAAGTGAAGGCAATACGGTACGGCACATCGTGCTGGCGCAGCTGGATTTCCCTTTGCTGCGCAGCCAGCACGACTGGGAAAAAGGGGCGGTGCCAGCCAGTTTGAAGCCTGCCCAAGACGACATTGCCTGGGCCGAGCACATCGTTTTCTTTTTCCCGCTGTGGCTGGGCGACATGCCAGCCTTGCTGAAAGGTTTTCTGGAGCAGGTGGCACGTCCGGGTTTCGCATTTACGCATGAGGAAGGCGGTAACCCGTGGGGGAAAAAAGCCTTAACGGGCCGTTCAGCGCGCGTGGTGGTCACCATGGGCATGCCCGCGCTGGTATACCGCTGGTACTTTCGCGCGCACAGCGTCAAGTCACTGGAGCGAAACATCCTGGGCTTTGTAGGCATTGCGCCCGTGCATGAAACACTGGTTGGATTAGCCGGCGACATGAAGGCTGAAGACGCTGCCAAGTGGTTTAAAAAACTGGAGCGGATGGGGGCAAGGGCAGAGTGAAGATACCGTTCACCAGTACTGAGTTTTACGGCGTGTTCAGCGCCTACAACATGGCGGTTTGGCCTATGCAACTGCCACTGTTGGCGCTGGGTGTGCTGGCCGTCGTGCTGCTAATCAGGCAACGTACAAATGCCAGTGTTGGCATCTCAGCCATCCTCGCGTTTTTGTGGGTTTGGCAGGCGCTGGCGTACCATTTGGCCTTTTTCACGGCGATCAACCCGCTGGCGTATGCGTTTGCAGCGGTATTTATGGCGGGCGCAGCGGTCTTCTTTTGGCAAGGCGTAGTTCACCGAAGATTGAGTTTCAAGCCAACGTCGGGATGGCGCATGTGGGCGGGATGGAGTCTGGTGAACTAGTTTTGATTGTGGCGGGAGTTTTGGGTTTGGTGCTCGCTGTGCAATCGAAGGACGCTGCAGCCGCATCCCGCAAAGCCAGTGCCAGCGCGTTAGTCAAGACTGACTTTCAATGCAAAACCAAGAAATGACTATTACTAAAGCTGACATCCTCAGGAATGGCATTTGGTTGACGTTTCCACCTCTGGTATTCAGTTTGGGCCTGATGGCGGTTCTCCCAAATGCGTTGACACCAGCCCAATTCAATGAGGGTATTCCAGATGCCTTGGTAAGTATCGAAAGCGTTGGGCGAATCGTGGTGTTTGGGATGCCCGCATTCATTTCTATTGGACTGTCCACCCCGACTCAAAAACGAGGCTTAGTTTTGTATCTGGCTGGCGTGACGCTTTACTGCCTGTCCTATGGCGCTCAGAATTTTTTCCCCAACAGTAACTGGAGTACCAGTGCGCTCGGTTTTGCTGCTTCAGCTTACACAAATATATTTTGGATGATCGGGCTTGGATTGCTTGGCGAGAGGTTCCATTTCACGGAGCGCCTACGCTACCGTCCCATTTTTTACATCGTGCCAACGCTTGCTTTTGTTGCCTTTCACACTGTGCACGCAGTTCTCTATCACCAGCGCAGTTTTCAGTCATGAGACGGGACCAGCGCACGAAAGCCATCTTGAGCATCATCGCTGTCTTATTCGTCTTAGTGCTCGTTCCTCTTAGCGTCTTGCTGATCGTGAGCCCGGGCACGCCCAAACCGTTTCTCGATGACGGCGGCAGGCCGTTAGCCGGAAGCATCTCAGAGAAGATCAAGGTCGATATCAATGGTGTTCAGCAGGGAATGTTCATCAAGGGCAGGAGCACCCGCAATCCCGTGCTGCTCTATCTCCACGGCGGCATGCCGGACTATTTCCTCACAGAGCGTTACCCTACCGGGCTTGACGAAGATTTCACCATGGTCTGGTGGGAGCAGCGTGGATCCGGGATTTCCTACGACGCAACCGCCCCACTGGCGTCGGTGAACACTGAGCAACTTGTGTCCGACACAGTGGCGATCACCAACTACTTGCGCGTGCGCTTTGGCCGCGACAAGATCTACCTCATGGGACATTCCGGCGGGACTTTCATTGGCATACAGACTGCCGCGCAGGCGCCAGAGTTGTACCACGCCTATTTGGGCGTCGCGCAGATGTCGAATCAGCTTGAATCCGAGAAACTCGCATACAACTACATGCTCCAGCGATTTAAGGATGATGGGAACGTAAAGATGGCACGGCGGCTCGAAAAAGCGCCAGTCGGTGACGGAGTTCCCCTCTCGGAGTCATACCTCAAGGTGCGCGACGTGGCGATGCATGAACTGGGCGTTGGCACTATGCACGGCATGAAATCGGTTGTCAGCGGGTTGTTTGTGCCGTCTCTGCTGAACCGCGAGTACACGCTGAGAGAGAAGATCGGCCTATGGCGCGGCAAGATAGTCTCCGGCGACGGCCTGTGGAACACGCAACTGTCGACAGACTTGGCAACAAAAGTGACTCGGCTCGACATCCCCGTCTACTACTTTCATGGTGTGTACGACTACACCGTTTCCTACCCCTTGGCCAAATCCTACTACCAACTGCTTGCTGCGCCAGTGAAGGGCTTTTACACGTTCAAGCAGTCAGCTCACAGCCCCTTGTTCGAGGAACCAGCGAGGATGCACGAGATCCTGCGTGCGGACGTGCTGACGGGTGCAACCAGTCTCGCTGATCCAAAGTAGGGGATAGTTTTTGCGTCTTCGCCTTGGCCTACATGAAGCGAGCGTGTTCTCGTACAGAAAAAGTACGGCTCGCAGAAGATTATGTGTTTAAGTGATTGAAGGACAGTCCACATGAAAAAAGTAGCTCTTTTCACCGGTCTTATTGCCGCGCTGCTAGGCGGGCTCTGGCTGCTCCAGGGACTGGGAATCGTGCATATGCGGCCGATTCTCTGTTTTGCAGATTGCTCCCCACTTCAGGGTCCATCGACAACATGGGCACTCATCGGAGCCGGTGTACTCGCGGTAGGTGGTGCCGCGGTGTTTTGGTCTTTGAAACGGCGCGGGACATAGACCGCACTGACCGTGTTGCTGTTAGGAAAAGTATGTTAACTCCTACCTGAGTCAAGCGCAATGACGCACTCACCAACACACCTCGTGATTTTCTTTTCACTAACCTTTGCCTGGTCCTGGACGTGCTGGCTACTGACGCCCATCGTCAAGGCTGATTCAAGTTACGTATCCAGCACGTTATTTTTCTTGGGCGGTTTTGGGCCTAGTCTGGCTGCAGTCGCCCTGGTCGCAATGACAGGCGGGCGCGCTGGTTTGCGCGCCTGGCTTGCGCGGTGTCTCCAATGGCGGGGTAATTTGGGCTGGATGACGCTGGCTTTTTTATCGCCCCTTGCTGTTTTAACGCTTGCAGCCGCTATGCATATGGCGTTGGGCGGCGGCGTGCGGCCATCTCCTGCGATGGGTCATGTCGCCTTGTTCATCGCTAATTTTGGTTTGGTGTTTCTGGTAGGTGGGCCGCTGGGTGAGGAGTTTGGCTGGCGTGGTTATGCGCTGCCTGCGATGCAAGCGCGGCTAGGTTGGCGCAGCGCCAGCCTTGCTTTGGGCACCATATGGGGTGTGTGGCACTTGCCGCTGTTTTTTGTGGCGGGCTCATCTCAAAACCAGGGCTCTGTTCTCACGTTCTTTGTGTTGATCGTTGCTACGTCGGTTATCTATGCTTGGCTTTTTAACCGGGCTAAGGGCAGCGTGCTGCCCGCATTGGTGCTGCATACGGCATCCAACGCATGGCCGTTTCTTGTTCCCGTCCTGCCATCGGATACCGACCAGCGGGCTTACCTCTTGGTCATCGGGTTGGTGGTGACGGCTTGCGTCTGGCTGCTTTTGCGGCGCGATGGTACTCCCACACCCCAAGGCCAGTCATCATGAGTCGCTCCACGCGCTGGGCAGCATCGGCCGTGATCGGCCTGGCCCTTGCCACGGTGTGGATAGCTTGGCGATTTGACAGCGACATCAAGACCGCCCACGCAAGGTCTGCCCAAGGCAGCGTCATGGTCACTACCCGCTGCGGCCCGATTGAATTCCAAGAGGCAGGCACCGGTGTTCCTTTGCTGATGGTGCACGGCAGCGGCGGAGGACATGACCAAGGTATGGCGTTTGCTGGGAAGTTGGCCCAGCGCGGTATTCGCGTAATCGCCATGTCGCGCTTCGGCTACCTGCGCACCCCCATGCCCGCTGATGCATCACCCGCAGCGCAGGCTGATGCGCATGTCTGCCTGCTGGACGCACTGGGTATTGACAAAGCTGCGGTGCTGGGTGGCTCTGCTGGCGGCCCATCAGCACTGCAGATGGCGATTCGGCATCCAGAGCGTGTCACTGCCTTGGTGCTGCTGGTGCCTCTGGCCTATAAACCCAGCACATCTGCAGATTCAGCTAAACCATTGGCGCCGTGGGCCGAGGCGCTGTTGATGCGGCTGATTGGTTCAGACTTTCTGTTCTGGGCTGCGCTTCACGTCGCTAGAGACCAAGTCATCCAATACGTACTGGCCACACCGCCTGAGCAAGTGCGCAACGCCAGCGCCGAAGAGCGCGCTCGCGTCAACGCCATACTCGACCACATACTGCCCGTTTCCGCGCGCGCCGCAGGCTTGCGCAGCGACTCGGTGCTGGGCAAAAGTCTCGGGCCCTCGTCGCTCGGTTCAGTTCGCGCTCCAACGCTCATCGTCAGTGTGCGAGATGACGGTTTTGGCACCTACGCCAGTGCGGAATACACCGCTGGGCACATCAAGGGTGCGAAATTCGTAGGTTTTGAGTATGGCGGCCATATCTGGGTGGGACACGATAACGAGGTGATGGCGGAGATTGTCAAGCTGCTCCTGCTGCCGACCACACCATGAAGCTGCCTGTGTGCGGCAGCGAACAGACGAGCCAACTCATTCTGGGCGACACTTAAGAAACAATGCAAGCAAATGCGCCGGTGGATGTTGACTGCTTACATCTCGCGAAAGGACGCCAACATGCCCAGTCTTGCAAAGAACATCAAAGCAACCATCATTCCTGTCCTTCGTTACCGCGACGCGCCAGTCGCCATCGAGTGGCTGTGTAACGCTTTCGGCTTCGAGAAGCACCTTGTCGTCGCTAGCGAGGACGGTGGCATCACCCACGCGCAGCTCACCTTCGGCAATGGGATGATTATGCTGGCGTCGGTGCCGAAGACCGACACGCCGTTGGGTCGCCTGATGAAGCAGCCTGATGAATTAGGGGGCGCGCAGACACAGACCACTTACATCTTTGTGACCGATGTCGATGCGGTGTACGCCCATGCGATGGCAGCAGGTGCCAAGATTGCCATCGAGATAAAGGACGAAGACTATGGGGGTCGCGACTTCAGTTGCTACGACTTGGAAGGGCATCTTTGGACCTTCGGCGGCTATGACCCATGGTGAGACGCGTCAGCAGTAACAAGGCGGCCACGGGGGTTTTTTGATCGACATGTCAAATAGCGAATGCGAGGACACAGCGGTGCAGCAACAAACCGGTGTGGTCGGTGCCACAGGTTTTGTCGGCAGTGCAGTCCTGCGTGCGCTGCGCGATTCAAGGCACCATCCGATTTCGCTCTTTCCGCGTGCGCGGTCTCGAGACCTCGCCGACAACGCCAAGGC
>JAYVDN010000625.1:0-3623 GCA_043749385.1 Polaromonas sp. | reverse complement strand
CACAATGATGATGTTGCCGCCCGTCGCTCCGGTGTTTCCAGTGGCGCCGGTGTTGCCCGTCGCCCCCGTCTCGCCTGCGGAGCCCGTCGCGCCTGCGCCCCCAGTGGCGCCGGTGTTGCCTGTGGCACCGGTGTAGCCCGTGGCGCCGGTATTGCCGGTATTGCCGGTGGCGCCTGCACCGCCTGTGGCCCCGGTGTAGCCGGTGCTGCCTCTGGCTCCGGTGTCGCCAGTGGCACCTTGCGGCCCGGCTGGGCCTGCTGGTACGTTAACGCATGCGCCCAAGGTGACCGCTAGCACGGCCGTTGCAATGATGTGTAGATACTTCATGATGTTTCTTTCTGATTAAATAACGAGGATCACCCGCTTGCTGCCAAGTGGTCTGCCAAACTTGATCGAGATTTGGAGAAGTAGGGGCAATGATTGATCGGGTCATGCCATTTTCATTTGCATGAAAATTTCGGAGGCGGTGCGGTGCGATGTAGTGTTCATGCCCGGGTTGGCCATAAAAGTGAGGCTGCCCCGCAGCGTGCCAAGTAGCGTGTGAAGTTACAGCCGATATGGCATGTTCCTCTTTATGACAGCGCGTGTCTGTTTGATGGCGCACATACACAAGCAATAGCCACACGCTTATCGAAGTGGGGGAAGATGCAATGCAGACAAAAACGAGATGACCCGGCCTATCACTTCCCGTGGATCGTCAAATCTTTCATGGGTGCCCCCGCATTCCATCAGCGTGACGTCGCTGCGTATTTGACTGTGCAGAATGCGCCGGGCATCCTCAATAGGAACGGTATCGTCTTGTAGCCCATGGACGAGCAGGATAGGGCAGTGTGTCTTCGCCAATGTGGTGACAGGAGCGATATCGTCAAAGCGTGCACCGATCACGCGTTCAAGATAGCGGTTCACTAACCAACCCAGTGGCCAATAAGGTACCCGCCTGGAGGCAAACCAGCGGCGCATCAACTGCTCTGGATGTGCAAAGGCCGCTACGCTGATAACCGCCCGCAGGTCGTGGCGCCGGGAGGCGCATAGCAACACGGCTGCACCGCCTACCGAATGGCCCAATGCAACCAGCCGGTCAGCATCAACACATTTTTGAGCGCGCAACCAGTCTATCGCGCGGTCTAAGTCCTCGGCAAAGCGCGGCAGAGAGCTGTGATCGTCCACGTCACTGCGCCCGTGGTTGCGTGACTCCATGAGCAACACTGCGTAGCCAGCAAGATGCAGCGCCTGGGCAGCAGGTAAAAGGTTACTTGCATTGCCGCCCCAGCCGTGCAGCAGCACCACGGCTGGACTGGGCACTTGCCACGCGTACGCGCAAACGCTTGGTACAAACCAGGCGAAAAGTCCCAGTCCTTGCGCTGTGGGTATGCGGACTGCTTGCGCAATCAGGCCATGCGCTTCTGGAGCGGCCCCCGAAAGATCGTTTGCAGGCGCGAGTACCGCATGCAGCCAACGGCGCGGGTTAAAAAAGTCAGCAATACTTTGCACAGCAGACGGCACTTTTTTGACTCTTTTAAGATGGTGTCGAAGAAAAAAAAGGCCAACCTGACGGTTGGCCAAAAGGGGGGCTCAGAGAAACAGGAAATTGGCTTATGGAACGCGGCGCTCAATGGTGATGTTTTCCACCTCTACGCGTCGGTTGGGCTCCAGGCACTGGATCAGAGTGGCCAATTTTTTGTCGGTGCAGGTGACCACTGGGTTACTTTCGCCCTTGCCGACCGCAGACATTCGGCCAGACGATATGCCCTTGTTGGTCAAATACGATTTGACAGCGTTGGCACGGCGTTCAGAGAGCGCCTGGTTGTATTTGTCGGTACCCAAACGGTCGGTGTAGCCGGTGATGACGACGTTGCTGACATCGCTGTTGCGGCCAAGTGCCTCTGCGATTTCATCCAGTTTTTTCTGCGGCATGCGCAGTTGCGAGCTGTCAAAAGCAAATAGTTCGGTGGCGGAGAGCGTGTAGCGTTCAACCCGTGGAGCTGGCGGCGGTGGTGCCGGAGCCGGTGGTGGTGGGGGGGGTGGCGGTGCAGCGACCACCGCTGGTGCCGGAGCCGGTGGCGGCGGTGGTGCAGCAGCGACTGGCGGTGGTGCTACATAGACCGGCGCTGGCGCTGCGCGAACAATAGGCGCAGCAGTCTTCTCAAAAGCGTAAGTAATGGCAATGGTGGCTACGTCGTTATTGGCACGCTTAAAGTTAAAGTCATTGCCGCGCAGATAGGTATGATTGCGCCGCAAGTCGGCCTGCATACCCCATTGGTCGTTAAATGCAAGTTGAAAGCCTGCACCTGCACCGATAAAAGGCGACGTGGCGCTAACGGTGCGGGCGGGCGATGAGAATTTGTCGTACTCTGCGCCTACACCGACCAGCAAGAATGGACGGAAACGCGACCGGGAAAACATGTACAAACCGTCAAGGCCCAAAGTAGTTTGGTCAAAACGGTTTGCACCATCGTTGGCCCGAGCCAGGTTAAGGCCTAGCTGTATATCCCAGCTGGGCGTAACGGGTTTGCCAAATCGCAGGCCACCACCAGTGATCCGTTTGTCTGTACCAAAGTCACCATCTGGGCGGGTCAGATTGATACTGGGCGCAATATAGGCGGATGGGTTGTAGTCATAGTTCTGCGCTAACGCAGCGCCAGACTGGGCGGCGACTAGCACAGCCGCTGCCATGGCAAGGTGTGTGGGGTTGTAGTTCATAAAAGCCTTTTAAAAAAATTGAAATTGTTTTCTAACGCTAAGAGTGGAGCCAAGCGCGTGTTTTAGTTTTTGTTGTACTTAGTCTTGGCGGTGGCAATGCACGCGGTCTTGGCGTCACCGGCTGAGCTTTCGCACTTCTCTACGGCCACTTTGTAGTTGGCGGTGTTAATGTCTTGTTTTTCATCTACTTTGGCTTCGCCAATTTTCTTTACCATCTTGGACTCAGCCAGGGCTTTGGTATGGGCCGACTTGGCTTCAGTCTTGCATAAGGATTTAGCTTCTCCGCTTTTGTCGTCGCACACTTCCTTGGCTACTGCGTAGATGCTGTTTGCTTTGGCAACAGCGACTTTATTGCCGTCACTGTCCGTTCCTGAGCGTTTGAAATCCAGCTCTGCAATTGCCACTTTCTCTTTGCCTTTGGCTTCTTCTTTGCAAATGTCTTTGGCGTTGCCCTTTGCGCTTGCGCACGCTGCCTTGTCCACCTTGTAGTCTGCTTTAATGACCGATTTGGCCGAGGAGAATTCACTTCTGGTCATGGCTTCAGCGAAGGAATGGGCGCTCGCAAGTACGGCGGTGCAAAAGAGAATGGGTTTAAAGTAACGGGAGCACGACATGATAAATTCCTTGATGAGGTTGGAGAAACCGAGTACTTCAGTCTGCCTAAGGCGTGGGTATTGGGTAAGCAGACGAAACCTCATGTTGGTGTAGTTCTTGTCCTACTTAAAAAGTTAACCCAGCGCAACATACCGATCAGCCCGGGCGGCGTGCAGTACGCGGGACAAAGCGTTGTCCAGCAAGTCAATGGGCTTTCTATGGTCAAGCCATGCGTTGGTCTGTATAAACCAAACGGCTAGGGTCCAACCGTCAAATACATTGGTAAGCTCGCTCAGCACTTGGCGTACACATTGCCTGCTGGTCAACTC
>JAYVDN010000624.1:0-6846 GCA_043749385.1 Polaromonas sp. | reverse complement strand
GCGCAGGCGGCGGGTTGCCCGGTAGTATTGGTTACCTATGGCTATAACCATGGCCAGCCTATTCGCAGTGTGCCTGCCGACGGCTATGTGGACAGCCTGGCCGACATAGCCAGCGTGATGGCAAGGCTGCAGTGACAGGTGCCATGGCTTAGAGAAGCTTCAGGATTTGCCCAGCATCGCGTCTTTGAGCTTCCAGTCCGCTGGGTTGGGGCCCAGCCAGATACGCGCCAAGGCGTTGAAAAAATCAGCTTCTTTAAAGGGCTCGCCATAGGGCTTGCCTTTGATGGTGATGACCGTGCCCGTGCCGGGTATGGAGTCGATCGTGAACACGTCCCCGGTCTTGAGGTTTTTGGTCTCGCTGAACAATTGGCCCATGCGCACGATAGCTGGTATCAGTTTGGAGAACTCGCTTTTGGGCATATTGTCTTCAATGCCGCGAGAAAACAGTTTGCCCAGCTCATTGGCGTCGATGTCGCGCAGCATCGTAATGGAAATGCGCTTATTGCCAGCGGCGGCCATCACGTCGTCCGCGATGAGGCTTTTTTTGCCCAGGTACAAGCCAGCGGCATACACCTTAAAAACCGCTTTGTAGCGTGTACCCGCACCATTGAGCACCAGCTTGCTGCCGCCCAGGTCGATGGCGTCATCAAACTTGACACCGCTGACCTCGGCGGCGTTGACAGGGGCAGCCGCCGCCATTGCCGCAACCAGCGCGATGGCTAAGAATTTTGTGTGGATGGACATACTATGGCCTCAGTAAAAGAATTAACAGAAACGGCAACGAAAAAAACGCGGCCATAAAGCGCTCAAGTAAGAGTTCATTGTGTAACCCAGCATGACACAGGCGTTACAGGGTTAACGAGAAATTCCTTTGCAAAACCTGGCCAGCGCCACACATTAGGGGCGGGCAACTATTTTTTGCTACACTTCACCCATGTTCTCCGCTTCCTTCACCGCTGTATCAGCGCACCGTGCCACTTGCCGCACTGGTCTCGTCCGGGGCCAGGGAGCTTGGCTGTGGCGTAAGCCAGCCTGATCGATCCCCCTGCGGCCCTGCCGCACTTTGCTGTTGTGCTTTGACTCCTAGCCAACACGCCACCGCCCCCAATGAACACAGCGGCCCCATGCCGCCAGCGAGCCAAAGGACGCACCCATGATCACCGAACTTGAATTCAAAAGCCTGCAAGCCGGGGGCTTCAACCGTATCCCTTTAGTAGCCGAAGCGTTTGCTGACCTGGAGACTCCGCTCTCGCTGTACTTGAAACTGGCACACAGCAAGAACCAAGGCAAGCACAGCTTTTTGCTCGAATCCGTTGTGGGCGGCGAGCGCTTTGGCCGCTACAGCTTTATCGGCCTGCCCGCCCGCACCGTGCTGCAAGCCAGTGGCTTCGGCGCGGATGCCAAAACCGAGGTGCTGACAGACGGCGTGTTGGTAGAGACTATTCCCGGCAATCCGCTGGACGCCATCGAGGCGTTTCAGTCGCGCTTTAAAGTGGCGCTGCGCCCCGGCCTGCCGCGTTTTTGTGGTGGCCTGGCGGGCTACTTTGGCTACGACACCGTGCGCTATATCGAGAAGAAGCTAGAGAAGTCTTGCCCGCCCGACACCCTGGGCTGCCCCGACATCATGCTGCTGCTGTGCGAAGAGCTGGCGGTGATCGACAACCTTTCGGGCAAGCTCTACCTCATCGTCTACGCCGACCCGTCCAAACCCGAGGCCTATTCGCAAACCAAGAAACGCCTGCGCGAGCTGAAAGAGCAGTTGCGCTACAGCGTGACCGCGCCGGTGGTGAAGCAGTCGCAAGACTACCCAGTAGAGCGCGAGTTTGCCAAGGCAGATTATTTGAAGGCCGCAGCGCGCGCCAAGGAGCTGATTGAAGCGGGCGACTTTATGCAGGTGCAGGTGGGACAGCGGATTAAAAAGCGCTTTACCGAGTCGCCGCTGAGCTTGTACCGCGCGCTGCGGTCTTTGAACCCATCGCCTTATATGTACTACTACCATATGGGTGACTTTCATATCGTTGGCGCATCGCCCGAGATTTTGGTACGCCAAGAGATGGTGCCCCCACGCTCCCCTGCTGCGCATGGGTCGCTGCCCCCCGAGGGGGCGCTCGCGGCTAGGGGCGGCCCGTCGCCGCTCGATACCGCAGACAAGCAACAAAAGGTCACCATAAGACCCCTGGCAGGCACCCGCCCCCGCGCCGCCACGCCCGAGGCTGACAAAGCCACTGAAATCGAACTGCTGGCCGACCCCAAAGAGCGCGCCGAGCATGTGATGCTGATCGACCTGGCCCGCAACGACATTGGCCGCATCGCCAAAATCGGCACGGTGAAGGTGACCGAGGCCTTCCAGGTAGAGCGCTACAGCCACGTCATGCACATCGTCAGCAACGTCGAAGGCATTTTGAAAGACGGCATGACGAGCATGGACGTGCTGAAAGCCACCTTCCCCGCAGGTACGCTGACCGGCGCGCCCAAGGTGCACGCCATGGAGGTGATCGACCAGCTAGAGCCCACCAAACGCGGCATTTACGGCGGCGCCTGCGGCTACCTCAGCTTCGCTGGCGACATGGACATCGCGATAGCGATTCGCACCGGCATCATCAAAGACGGCACCCTGTACGTGCAGGCAGCAGCGGGTATTGTGGCCGACTCGGTGCCTGAGATGGAATGGAAAGAAACCGAAGCCAAAGCCCGCGCGCTGCTGCGGGCTGCGGAGCTGGTGGAGGAGGGCTTGGAATGAATATGAATACCAATACAAATACCGAGTTTCCGGCCGCGAAAGACGCGAAGGATACGCGAAAGACGCAAAAGAACAGCCAAAATTTCGATGATGACTTCTCCCATGAAATTATTGGTGCGGCGGTGGAGGTGCAAAGAGTTCTTGGTGTGGGATTGTTGGAGAGTGCTTATGCCGCAGCCATGGCGATTGAGTTGAAAGAGCGCGAACTTTATTTTGAACGTGAAGTGCCAATTACTGCGACATATAAAGATTACCCTTTGGGTGCTGTTTTCCGGGCAGACATCATTGTGGAGCAGTCGGTCATTATTGAGCTTAAAGCGGTGGATGTGCTCACTGAGCTACACCGTGCGCAACTGCTTTCTTATTTGCGCCTATCGGGCTTAAAGCTCGGCCTGTTGATTAACTTCAACGCCTTTCCAGTCGTTAAAGGCGTTCACAGAATGGTAAACAAGTTATGAAAACCTTTTTGAATTCCTTTCGCGCTCTTCGCGCAACCTTCGCGCCTTTCGCGGCCGGAAGTCCGCCCCCGTCCTCAGCCAAATCAAGGAGTCAGCCATGAAACTGTTAATGATTGACAACTACGACAGCTTCACTTTCAACATCGTCCAATACTTCGGCGAGTTGGGGGCCGAAGTCACCACCTTGCGCAACGACGAAGTGACGGTTGAAGAGCTAGACCAGCAATTCAAAGCAGGCCAGTTTGACCGCCTGTGCATCTCCCCCGGCCCCTGCTCACCGAATGAGGCAGGCATCAGCGTGGCCGCGATCAAGCACTTCGCTGGCAAGCTGCCCATCCTGGGTGTGTGCCTAGGACACCAAGGCATTGGCGCGGCATTTGGCGGCACGATTGTGCGGGCCAAGGAGCTGATGCATGGAAAAACCAGTGTCATCACCACCACACAAGAAGGCGTGTTCAAAGATTTGCCCAAGCAGTTCACCGTCAACCGCTATCACTCGCTGGCGATAGAGCCCGGCACCTGCCCGAAAGAATTGGCGGTGACTGCGAAGACCGACGATGGTGAAATCATGGGCGTACGTCACACGGGGTTTGCGCACGCAGTGCGCATGGAAGGCGTGCAGTTTCACCCGGAGAGCATCTTGACGGAGCATGGTCACGCTATGCTGAAAAACTTTTTGAATTGAGGGTGGGATCGGACTTCCGGACGCAGAGGGCGCAAAAGTTACGCAAAGGACGCAAAAGGAATACCAAGAAGAAATTCTAAATTTCTGTAGATTGATAACGCTTCAAATCGCTTATACAGGCTTAGATTTTTGGTTTTATTTTTGTCTTCTTATGCGCCCTTTGCGTAACTTTTGCGTCCTCTGCGTCCGGAAGTCCGATCGCGCCCCTTGAGGAATACAAAATGGATTTGGGCATTCAAAACATCGGGCTGTTCATCCTCGCCGGTTGGGCGCTGAACCTCACGCCTGGCCCGGACGTGTTTTACATGGTGACGCATTCGCTCAAGAGTGGTTGGCGTGCGGGCGCTGTGGCGGCTGCGGGCATTACCGCCGGTTGCTTTGTGCATGTGGCTGCGGCGACGGTGGGCTTGAGCGCTTTGATCACCGCGTGTAGCACCGCGTTTACCGTGCTCAAGTGGGTGGGTGCAGCGTATCTGGTCTACGTGGGCTGGCAAATGCTCAGTTCCAAAGCCAACCCTAACGCTATGGATAGCGTAGCTGCTCCCGCAATATTCCAAAGGGCTAGTGGCCAAATAGACTATACAAAAATCTTCCGGCAAGGTTTTTTGACCAATGTGCTCAACCCCAAAGTAGCTTTGTTTTTCTTGGCCTTCCTGCCGCAGTTCGTCAGCTCCACTTCGACCCATCCCAGCCTTGCATTTTTGTGTCTTGGCGTGCTGTTTAACCTCAACGCCATCCCGGTGAACTTGGGCTACGTCACCCTGGCCGCATGGGTCAGCCAGCGCACCACTGCCTTGCAGCGCGGTATGCATTGGTTGGAGCGCGCGGCGGGCGCGCTGTTTATCGGATTTGGTATTAAGCTAGCCCTTAGCGAAACCTCAAGTTAAAGCCAGAAAGCACCCCATGCACACCATCGACCTGCGCAGCGACACCGTCACCCAACCCACGCCCGCCATGCGCGCCGCCATGATGGAGGCCAAGCTGGGAGACGATGTGTTTGGTGACGACCCGACGGTCAATGCGCTACAAAGCAAGATCGCCGCCATGCTGGGCTTTGAGGCGGCGCTGTTTGTGCCTACGGGCACGCAGAGCAATCTGTGCGGCATCTTGGCGCACTGCCAACGGGGCGACGAGTACATCGTCGGCCAGATGGCGCACACCTACCGCTGGGAAGGGGGCGGCGCGGCGGTGCTGGGCAGTGTGCAGCCCCAGCCATTGGCACACGCGGCGGATGGTTCGCTGCCGCTGGCCGACATTGAGGCCGCCATCAAACCCGACGACGCGCACTTTGCCAAGTCGCGCCTGCTGGCGCTAGAGAACACGATTGGCGGCAAGCTGCTGCCATTTAGCTATGTACAGGCAGCGACGCAGCTGGCCACGAGCAAAGGCCTGGCCACGCATTTGGATGGCGCGCGGCTGTTCAATGCGGCGGTGGCGCAGGCGGCGCTTACTGGAAACGAGGCCCGCGTTGAAGCTAAAAACATCGCCCAATGCTTTGACTCGGTCAGCGTCTGCTTCAGCAAAGGCTTGGGCGCACCGGTAGGCTCGGCCCTGTGCGGCAGCAAAGAGTTCATTGCACGCGCCCACCGCATTCGCAAAATGACGGGCGGTGGCATGCGCCAAGCGGGCTTTTTGGCGGCGGCGGCGCTCTATGCGCTCGACCACCATATTGCGCGCCTGGCGGATGACCATGCTTTGGCCAAGCGCCTGGGCGCAGCATTTGAAAAAATCGAAGGCGCGACCGTAGACCCGGTGCACAGCAACATCGTCTTTGTCGATTTGAACGGCCCCGCCAAAGCCAAGGCCGCGGGCCTGCTAGAGCATCTCAAGCAGCACGGCATCTTGGCCACCGGCCTGTACCGCCTGCGCTTTGTCACGCACCTGGACGTGGACGCTGCTGCGGTGGAGCGGGCAGCGCAAGTGATAGAAGGCTACTTTGCAGCCTAAGCCGCTGGAAAAAACAAGGGCTCAGCCCACCACCACTTCGCTGATCTGGACGATGGGCGTGGTGTCGGTGTAGTTGGGTATGTCGCCCATGATCTCTTTGGTGTGCGGGCCAAAGCCCGCCTGAAACGCCTCCACCGACTCGCAAAACAAATGGCCTGCGCTGATGTAAGCCGCAGGCGCATCGGGCGTGCCACCGGCCAGCCCCTTGTCTACCGTGTAGGACTTGAGGTAAGCGCCCATCTTGCTTTTTACCATCGGCATATGGCTGTCGCGGTAATAGGCGTGGTCAAACTTGGCACCGGGCGTGTTGGGGTACATCACACTGACTTTGATCATGGCTAATCTCCTGGCTAAGGTGAAGGATAGGGAGAGCCAATGTACACGGCCCCGCGCTGGAACGCAAGCTTAAGCTTAGCGTCCCAGCTCTTTCAGGTACGCAGCGCGCGCGGCCACTGCGGTGTCTGTAAAGTCGGAGAACAGGCCGTCAATGCCTGCGCGATAAAACTGCAGGTATTCGTTCTTCGGGTCGCCAGCGTAGTTGGCAGCCAGGCGGCCACCTTCGTTGCGCATGGTCCAGGTGTGTACTTGCAAGCCTATCTTGTGGGCATCGGCTATCAGGCTGGTGGCGGGTTGGGCGCTGGCATCAGAGTAGTTGACTACGCCATCGCCATTGACATCTTGCATCTGGCCGGCTGCATTGAACTGGCCTTTGATTGGCACGATGTAAGGTTTCCAGGGTGCTACACCATCGGCATAGGTTTTAATTTCGGCCAAGCCTGCGGGCGTCAGCATTGAGCCAAACAATTCGGTTTTGCCCGCGCGCGTCCAGTCATAGGGGCGGTCGAACGGGGCGGCAAAAGTGACTGCGCCGGTTTTAAAGTCGTAGTCGTCGCCGTCCACCAGCTGAAAGATGCGCACATTGGTTTTGCTGCGCAGGTATTTCAGGTTGGACACTTCAAACGACTGGATGATCACCGGCGAGGCTTTTTGCGTATAGCCGTAGTCAAACAAAATGG
>JAYVDN010000623.1:0-4479 GCA_043749385.1 Polaromonas sp. | reverse complement strand
TCGAGTCGCGCATTGTGTTGGTGCGCGGCCTGCGGGTGATGATTGACGCAGATTTAGCCGAGCTCTACGGTGTACCCACCAAAGTTCTTAATCAGGCGGTCAAACGCAATACAGCGCGGTTTCCCACCGACTTTATGTTTCAGCTCAGCGTGCAAGAAAAAGCTGAGGTGGTCACAAACTGTGACCACCTCCAAAAACTGAAGTTTTCAAAGGTAATGCCTCAGGCATTTACCGAGAATAGCGCGGTCGCCATAGCCAACGTGCTGGCCTCCAGCCAAGCTGTAGAAATGGGTATCTATGTAGTGCGCGCATTTGTACACCTGCGCCAAGCAGCAGGCATCCATGCAGACTTGGCCAAGAAACTAGCCGACTTGCAAGACAAAACCGAGTCGCTCGCGGCGCAACATGACAGCTTCAGCCATACCACCCGCACGCAGCTCAAGCAGGTGTTTGACGCGCTGCGCCAACTGATGGTGCCGCCTGATCCTCCCAAGCGGCCGATTGGCTTTGTTACGCCACCGGACAAGCCAAACTAATATGCCCGCCGCCCCGATAAGCCTGGACGTGCTGCGCCGCTACGCCGTAGCCCGCACACTGTTCACCCCCACCACTTTGCCCGCCGCCATTCAGCGCCTGGGCTTTGTGCAGGCTGACCCGATTCGCGCGCCTGCGCGGGCGCAAGACTTGACCTTGCGGCACCGGGTGAAGGGCTATTGCGCGGGCGATTTAGAGCGGCGCTATGCAGCGCTAGGCATTGAGGAAGACTTTTTTGTGAACTACGGCTTTGTGCCGCGCAGCACACAGGCGCTGATGCACCCGCGCACGCCGCGCGCGGCCTGGCCCCCGGCGCGCGCGGCGCAGGCGCAGGCGGTGCTGGCCTTTGTGCAGCAGCACAGCCATGACGGCGGTGGGGTGCACCCGCGCGAGGTAGACGCGCATTTTGCGCACGGCCGCGCGACCAACTGGTTTGGCGGCACCTCCAACGCCAGCACGCAGCTGCTGGACGACATGCATTACCGGGGCCTGCTGCGCATAGCCGGGCGGGTGAGCGGGGTGCGCACGTATGCGGCGGCTGCCTGGGCCACAGCGCCGCTGCCTGCGCGTGCAGCACAGGCTGGGTTTACGGCGGTTGCTCCCGCGGTGTTTGACCCAGCGGCGGTTGACCCAGCGCAGGCTATGGACGCTTTGGTAGACGTGATAGTGCATAAATACGCGCCGCTGCCCGAGGCCTCGCTACGCCAGCTAATGGCCCTCTTGCGCGGCGGCGCGCCCCAGTGGGACGCGCTGCGCCCCGCCGCTTTTGCACGCGCCAAGCAGCGGCTGGCCAGCGTGGTGGTGGGCGGCACTGCGTGGTATTGGCCGCAAGCTGAGTTGCCCACAGCAGCGCGCTATGCAGCCACACACAGCACGCAAAGCCATAGCCAAGACACCGTGCGCCTGCTGGCCCCGTTTGACCCGCTGGTGTGGGACCGTCGCCGCTTTGAGCTGCTATGGGGCTGGGCCTACCGTTTTGAGGCGTACACCCCAGCGCCCAAGCGCGTGCGCGGCTACTACGCTCTGCCACTGCTGTGGCAGGGCCAGGTGATAGGCTGGGGCAATGTGTCTCTGGCCGATGGCGCGATCACCGCAGACTTGGGCTACGTAGCAGGTAAGGCACCGCGCGAGGCTGCGTTCAAGCGGGGGCTAGAAGATGAGCTGGCGCGGATGCAGGTATTTTTACGGCCAAACAAATAGCCTGCGTGGGCGCGGCAGCCCACACAGGCCCTGCGCATTACTGCTTAAGGCTGCTTAGGGCTGCGGGCCCCAGGGTGCGGATTGCAGCAACTGCACTTCTTGCGTTTTCACCAGAGGGCGGCTTTGTTTGGCAAACGCCATGAAGGCCTGGCTTTCAAACAAGCGCTTCCAGTGGTCACGGCGGTCAGCGTCGTTGTCAAACTTCCAGATGTGCATGAGCTGGTGCAACTCGCCCGTGTCGCTAACGAAGTAGCCCACCAGCTTTTTATCAAACCCACCCGCCTGCATGGCCGGAAAACCCTCTGTGCTGTAAAGGCGAATCATCTCGGGCATTTGCCCGACGATGAGGGAGTAGGTGCGTTTTTCGTAAATTGCCATGGCTGGGGTCTCCTGTGTTTAGCAGAGTGTAAGGCCAAGCAAGATGGCCGGCGTTACCACACTGTCCTGCATATGACTGCGCCTTATTTTGATAGACTCAAGACGAAAAAGATGTGGCATAGTGGCTAAATTTTTTGGCCAATCTACACTGTAGAAAGCTCTTTATGCAATACCGCAACCTAGGCAAAAGCAACCTCAAAGTCTCCGCCTTGTGCCTGGGCACGATGATGTTTGGCGACCAGACCGCGCAGGCGGAGGCCGCAAGCATCGTGGCCGACGCACATGCGCAAGGCGTAAACTTTATTGACACGGCCGATGTGTACACCAAGGGCGCGTCAGAAACCATGCTGGGCGATCTGCTCAAAACCCAGCGCCACGACTGGGTGCTGGCCACCAAGTTGGGCAACAAGATGACCGAGCGGGTGAACGAGGGGCACTACTCACGCAGTTGGATGCTGCGCGAAGTAGAGGCCTCGCTCACGCGCCTGCAAACCGACTATGTGGACATTTTGTACCTGCACCTGGACCACAATGGCATGAACCTGGAAGAGCCTTTGCGCGCGCTGGATGCGATGCTACACGAAGGCAAGATTCGCGCTTGGGGGGTGTCTAACTTTCGCGGCTGGCGCATAGCCGAGGCGGTGCGCCTCGCGCAGCAGCTGGGCATGCCCGCGCCGGTGGTGTGCCAGCCGTATTACAACCTGCTCAATCGCCAGCCGGAGGTCGAGGTGCTGCCCGCCTGCGCGCACTATCGATTAGGCGTGGTGCCCTACAGCCCGATTGCGCGCGGCGTGCTCACTGGCAAATACGCGCCTGGCCAGAGCGCACCCGAGGGCTCGCGCGCGGGCAGGGGGGACAAGCGCATTGCGCAAACCGAGTTTCGCCCAGAGTCTTTAGAGATAGCGCAAACGCTTAAAAAGCATGCCGAGGCCAAAGGCATCAGCCTGGCCCACTTTGCCACCGCATGGGTGCTAGCCAACCCGGCAGTCAGCAGCGTGATAGCCGGGCCGCGTACCTTGCAGCAATGGCAAGACTATGCGCCCGCGCTGGGCTATGTGTTTACCGCTGAAGACGAAGCATTGGTAGACAGCCTGGTGCACCCCGGCCACCCGTCTACGCCGGGGTATACCGACCCAGCCTACCCATTGAACGGGCGAGAAGTAAAGTGAACCCCGAAGACCTGCAAAAACTAGTCTCGATGGAAATGCCTTTTGGCAAATACAAAGGCCGTTTGATAGCAGACCTGCCCGGCAATTACCTGCACTGGTTTGCACGCGAGGGTTTCCCCAAAGGCGAGCTGGGCAGGCTACTGGCCATCATGCGTGAGATAGATCACAACGGCTTGAGCGAGCTGCTTACCCCGCTGCGTACACGTTAAATTTATAGGAAATAGGCCGCCAGACCAATAGAGTATCGCGGGAGCAGCTATTTAAGTTGTAGCGAAAAATAGCTTGTGCAAGGCAAATGCTCAGCAGGCCAGATACGAGGTATTCGGCTGTGGTCGCGTCCGTGGCCCATGTTGGCTATGCAGCCAAAGCGCAACACTACATCAGGGTAAGCTGATTGTGATGTTTGCAGCCCGTGGTGCCAATTTAACCAAGTCTTCATAGCCACTCAGCATACCTAAAGTAGAACGTGTTGACCAACTGTTAAGGCCCAGATAGGCCACTAACCCTAGCAGCGCAAACACGCTACCAATTACCCACAGCGGGGTTTCGTTTTTTAGCTGATGGGTTACTTTGTCCGGGCGATTCCAATGTGGGGCAAACGCGGCGCGTTTGCCTTTCATGTTGGAGATTTCATCGCCCAATCTGGACGTTAGGTATTTGAGCTTCTCTGTGCCTTCAATCAAATATTTACCCTGAAAGCCCAATAGCAAGCACATGTGGTACACCTCAAGTGCCTGGACATGCTTGGCACCCTTCGCACGCAGATCTTCTAACTTGGTAAAAAAGGTTTCGCCAGCAAGTTGTTCGCCAAACATGGTCAACTGCAAAGGGCGGCGCTCCCAAGAATCCCGAATCTTGAATTGTGATTTGAGGATAACTTCATCAGCTGTGGCGCAGAAAGCAAACTTCGCCAAGTGAATATCCTCTGGTGTCACGTCCAAATTCTTGGCATTTCGATCAAACTCAGCCAAATAGCGCTGCAGCCGTACAGCCAGCTCGGCATCATCCTTCGGCGGGTTTCTGCTTTTCAGCAAAAACAGGGCATAAAACCCGTCGTACAGCAGATCTGTCAACGAGTTGACCAAGCGGGGTGCATCCATTGCAGCAGGCTGTCGAAACGCCCCTGTTTCATTGAACGAACCGATACTGGAGGAAAGGGAGGGTGGAGTGACCATAGAAATTAACCAGTTACAACAAG
>JAYVDN010000622.1:0-1553 GCA_043749385.1 Polaromonas sp. | reverse complement strand
GCCCAGTGCGGCTGCGCTGGTTAATTGAAGAATTTGGCGGCGGTTCATGGGAAAGCGTTTTGCGGATGTCGCAAAGTTTACAGCGCAAGCGCACGCTGTGGGCATTAGCCCTGCAACGCGCTCAGCAATGGGGTACATTGACCCCAAATACCGGAGACAGAGATGAAGATTTTCCCCTTGCTGGCAAGTGGCGCCCTCACATTGGCACTGTGCACGCCCACCCATGCACGCGTTACGCGTATCGTGATTGACGAGACCATTCCCCTGCCCGCTGCAGCAGGCAGCATGGCCTATGAGCAAGTGGCTGGTCGCGCCTTTGGCGAGCTAGACCCCAAGCTGCCAGGCAACGCCATCATCCAGGACATTGCGCTGGGCCTGGATGCTGATGGCAAGGCGCGCTATGTGTCTAGCTTTGTGATCTACAAACCCGTCGACATGGCCAAGGCCAGCGGGCTCATGTGGCATGACGTGCCCAACCGGGGCCGGGTGTACCCGTTTGCGCCGCAAGAGCAAGCGTTTGGCGACATCATGCTGGCCAGCGCCTGGCAGGGCGACAACAGCGGTGCCACGGCAGTGCGCCCAAAGGCCAGCGCGGCAGGCATGCAGTTTTTGCAAGTGCCTGTGGCGCGTGGTGCGGGTGGCACACCGATTACCGGTGAGGTGCTGGGGCGCATTGTCAACCGCTCGGGCGCAGCTTCGCAAGGCCTGCTGGTGCAAACCAACCCCGTGCCCTACAAGCCTGTGAGTTTGGACACCGGCAAAGCAAAGCTCGTCTCACGCGGCGGCGAGAGCCAAAACGGCGAAGTGACGGACGAGCGCGTGATCGCACCCACCGACTGGGCCTGGGCCAAGTGCGACGCGGCCAACCCATTCCCCGGCACGCCCGATGCCACGCAGATTTGTTTGAAAAACGGCTTCGATGGCAATCGCCTCTACCAAGTCGTCTTCACCGCCGCCGACCCGTATGTACTGGGCATGGGCTTTGCAGCCTTTCGCGATGTAGCTGCCTTCTTTAAAAAATCTTCCGCTGACGACACCGGCACCGCCAACCCGATAGCCAAGATGGTTACCCACAGCATTACACGCGGTGTGTCGCAGTCGGGCAACTACCTGCGCGGCTGGTTGCACCTGGGCTTTAACCAGGCCGAGGACGGCACACAGGTACACGACGGCCTGTGGCCCATCATCGCCGGGCGGCGCATCGCGTTGAACTTTCGCTGGGCGCAGTCCGACGGCGTGCTGGAGCTGTACCAAGCCGGCAGCGAAGGCCCGCAGTGGTGGCTGCCGCACGCCGACCCAGTGCGCGGCCACGCCGCCGCAGGCATCTTGGATCGCTGCACCGCCAGCAGCACCTGCCCCAAGGTGGTGGAACATTTTGGCTCGGCCGAAGTGTGGGCGCTCAAGCTCACACCCGAGTGGGTAGGCACCGATGGCAAGGCCGATTTGCCGCTACCAGACAGCGTGCGCCGATACTATATTGCCAGCAGCAACCACAACGGCGGTGCCGGTGGCTTTGACACCAGCCTGCCCGGCGTGGGCCTGCCCCAACCCGG
>JAYVDN010000621.1:0-4516 GCA_043749385.1 Polaromonas sp. | reverse complement strand
GCCTTGGGCAGGCGCTTGACTTGCTTGATCAGGCCCAGCGGGTCTTCCTCGCCCATGTCGTACGGGTAGTCGGTGCCCAGCACCACGTGGTCGGCGCCGAACTTGTCGATCAGGCGTTTGAGCATTTCGGGGTCGAAGGTGATGCTGTCGAAGTAAAACTTTTCCAGGTACGAGGACGGCGGGTTTTTGATGACGGTGCGGCAGTCGGGCCGGGCGCGCCAGGCGTGGTCCATGCGCGCCCAGTAGTGGGCAATAAAGCCGCCTCCGTGGGCCACGACAAACTTGAGCTTGGGGTAGCGCTGCAACACGCCGTCAAAAATCAGGTGCGATACGGCCACGGTGGAGTCCAGTGGGTTGCCGATCACGTTGTTGAAATAATGGTTGGTCAGGCGGTCGGCCTGGGTGTAGCCCAACGGGTGCATGAAGATCACTACACCCAGCTCTTCGCAGCGGGCGAAGAATTTGTCGAGCTTGAGGCTCGGGTCAGTCAGGTTTTTGCCGTTGACATTGGTGCAAATCTCAATGCCGCGCATGCCCAGCTTTTTCACGCAGTAGTTCAGCTCTTTGACGGCCAGCTGCGAGTCTTGCAAGGGCACCGTGCCCATGCCGACAAAGCGGTCAGGCGTGTCGGCTGCCACTTGCGCGATACCTTCGTTGACTTCACGCGATAGCTCGGCACCGTAGCCCGGCTCGGTAAAGTAGAAGAAGTGGTAGGGCGCGGGGCACACGGCCTGGATGTCCACGCCCATGCGGTCCATGTCCACCAGGCGCTCGGTCACGCCTGTGAGCTTGGGCGCGCGCGTGGCCATTTGCTTTTTGTTGGTCTCGTTGGTCAAGGCGTTGGCATAGATCACCGTCGGGTCGTACTGCGCGGCGTTCAGGTGCGCGGTTTTGGCATTGACAACCGGGTTGAGGTAGTGGCAATGCATGTCTACCACTTTGGATTTGCCGGTCTTGCTGGTGACCACGGGCCGTGGTGCGGCCTTGGCCGTGGTGGTGGCCTTGGCGCTGGTTTTGGTAGCTGCCGCGCTGCGCGCTGGGGCATGGTTGTGCGCGGGGTTGGTGCAAGTGGGGGTGCAGGTGTAGAACACTAAAAACTCCTGGGTGGGTTGACTTTGAAATAATCGCTATTTATCCGATGATAACTTATGATATGCACTGACATAAACGCGTAAACACCTAGGAGACTCACATGCATATCGGTATCGCCGGAACCGGCAAAATGGGCAGCGCCATCGCTAAACGCCTGCTCGGCCTTGGCCATCAAGTCACCGTATGGAACCGTAGCGCCGCACGTGCGCAACCCCTGCTAGCCATGGGTATCGGCTGGGCGCAAACCCCCAGCGAGCTGGCCGCAAACACCGAGGCCGTCATCACCATGTTGACCGACGAGCAGGCGCTGGATGACGTGTATTTTGGTGCGAACGGCTTGCTCTCGGGCAAGGTAGACGGTCAACTCTTCATTGACATGAGCACCGTCAAACCCGCCCAGCAGCAAGCGGTAGGCGCACGCGTAACCGCAGCCAAAGCCACCTACGTAGAGTGCCCGGTGGGCGGCAGCGTAGGCCCCGCCAGTGAGGGCAAGCTGCTCGGCTTTGTGGGTGGCGCAGAATCCGATTTGGTACGCGCCAAGCCTCTTTTGGACCAGCTCTGCCGCCGCGTAGAACACGTAGGCCCGCTGGGCGCAGGCGCCACCATGAAGCTGGCCATCAATCTGCCGCTGATGGTGTACTGGCAAACCTTGGGCGAGGCGCTGTCGCTCATCCAGCCGCTGGGCCTGGACCCCAAGCGCGTGATCGACATCTTCTCTGAGACCTCCGGCGGCCCCAACATGCTCAAGGTGCGTGGGCCGATGATTGCCCAGGCGCTCTCAGGTACTGGCGCGGTGCCCGTGTCAGTTAACGTGTCAACCATGCGCAAAGATGTACGCGCTATGCTGGACCAAGCGGCTGCGCACAAAGTGCATTTGCCACTGACGGCGCAAACCCTCAAGTCGTTCGACCAAGCTGCCAGCAAAGGTCTGGACGCTGCGGACTGCACGCAACTGCTGGTGTGGTGGCTGGGCGAGGGCGGTAAAGTTTGAGTGGGCTGGCTAACGATGTTTCAGCCGTCATTCAACGTAATAAATGCTACTGATTAAATAGCTGCACCCGCGATATTGTGTTGGCCTAAAGCAGGATAATTTCGTTAGAAATGGCTGAAAAATTGGATCCCAAGCAAGTTTGTGTGCGCATTGAATGTCAAAACCACGCTGTGCAGGCGAAAGAAGCTGTTTTGCATGTCGTTTCAGATTTAGCCCATAACCATCGCTAACTAGCGGCAAAAATTCAGGTTGCAGCCTGCGCCACCAGACGCACACCTAGCGCCTTGCATACGCGGGCGATGGTGTCAAAGCGGGGCTGCGCATCTGGTTTGAGCGCTTTGTACAAGGCCTCGCGCGCCAGGCCGCTTGCTTTGGCTATCTCGGTCATTCCGCGCGCTCTGGCAATGTCGCCGAGGGCTGCGGCTAGCAGGCCGGGGTTGTCTTCTTCCAAAATGGCAGTCAAATACTGGGCTACCGCCTCGTCGCTGTCTAGGTACTGCGCAGGGTCAAAGCTGGACAAGCTGCTTACACGGGTTGTAGTGGTCATAGGTCAAACTCCCGTTGTTGCGCTAGTTGTAGCGCCTTTGCAATATCACTGCTTTGCGTCGATTTATCACCGCCGCCCAGCATCACTACCAATACGGCGCCATGCTGCACATAGTACATACGCCAGCCCGGGCCAAAGTGTTCACGCATTTCCATCACGCCAGCGCCTACAGGCTGCACATCGCCCAAAAGCCCCATAGACACTTTGCGCAGCCTTGCAAGTAGCCTGCGTTGGCTCAAACCATCGCGAATACCCCGCAACCACGCGTCGAATTCGGGAGTGGTTTTGATGTCTATCGTTTACAGTGTATTGTAATCGTTCGATTACTTTTGTCAAGCCTGATTAGTGCTTAGCCAAAGACTCGTGGGGCAAGCGGTACCGTGTCGATGAAGTGGTATCGCAAGCTTGATGAGCCAGAAATGCGCATGAAGATCGAAAATGTACCTGCTACAGGCGATTTTATTAGTGCTACTAGCGCTGTAGCCCAATAGAATATCGCGGGAGCAGCTACTGAATATGTAGCATTTGTTAGCTAGACCCTACGGCCCCCACCGCCTGGAAAAGATCGCGGATGGTGTCGCCTGAGATTTTTCGGGTAATGAAGACCAGACGCGTTCCAGTATCCGCACTGGGCCAGCGGTCCAAATGCACGGGGGGGTGAAAAATGTGCTGCACGCCTTGCACGACGACGGGTTTGCCTTCCACGTTGACTATTCCCTTAATGCGCAGCAGGTCGGGGCCGCGCAGGGTGGCTAGCAGGTCCAGGGCGCTTGCGAAGCTGGCCCAGGTGAAGGGGGCTTCAAAACGCAAGGACACGGTGGTGATGTTGGGGTCGTGCAGGGCAGGGCGAGCGCCCAGGTAGCGACCGTCACCGGGTGACGTGCCGCCAGACATGGCAGCATCAGATTGCTTAGCGTCCGCAGCGTTCAATGCTTCTCCTAGAAAACTGAGGGTTGCGCTGCTGGCGCGGGCGCTGGCCAGGCCCAGGTGGGTGAGGGCGCTGGGTTCTACTTCGCCGTTGAAGATGAGTGACACGCCTGCGTTGGGGTTGATGGCCATCACGGCTGCTTTGATCGCCTCCACATGATCCGCGCCATTTACGTCACCTGCATGGGACAACGCCGCTGCATCCAGCATGTCGCTCTTGGTAATGAAGATGCGGTCTGCCAGAGCAATTTGTTTGACGGCTTCGGGTTGGTGTTCTAGCTGGTGCAGGCCGTGCAGCGCGTCCACCAAGGTGACTACGCCGTCCAGGCGGTATTGCGCGGCCAGCAAAGTGTCGCTGACCAAGGTTTGCACCACGGGCGCAGGATCGGCCAGGCCGGTGGTCTCGACGATGACGCGGTCAAAATCTACCATCAAGCCAGCGCGGCGCTGGGCAAACAGCTCACGCAGGGTCTCTTGCATGTCGGTGCGCACAGAACAGCAAATGCAGCCGTTGGCCAGCAGGGTGATGTTTTCGGACGACATAGTGACCAGGTCGTGGTCAATGCCAATCTCGCCAATCTCATTGATCACCACGGCCACGCGGTTCATATCGGGGTGTTTGACCAGCCTGGAAATCAGCGTGGTCTTGCCGCTGCCCAGGAAGCCGGTGATGAGGGTGACAGGAATTTTCCCGGCTAGGGGGTCGCGCTCAAAGTTCACTTTATTCCTTGGCTATGTGAGATGAGGTGAGGTGGTAAGACTCGAAGGGCGAAATCGGACTTCAGGAACGCAGAGGGCGCAAAGGTTACGCAGAGGACGCAAAAGGGGTCAGAAAGACAATTCAAAAAAAGAATTCCAAATTTTCGTCACGTTATAGTGAGCGTTCTGGATTCAATTTATTGATTTTTTCTTCATTCAGTTTTCTCCTTTTCTCCTTTTCTCCTTGGTCTTCCTTTTTT
>JAYVDN010000620.1:0-1944 GCA_043749385.1 Polaromonas sp. | reverse complement strand
TGGTGTTTGATGTGCGCATGGACGTGGCCAAAGCCTTTGTTCAAGACGGCGGCACAGCCTGCGCATCGCCAGCCGCGCTGGGCGCTGCAAGTGACGTCGTGGTATCGGTGGTGGTGAACGCCGAGCAAACCGAGGCGGTGCTGTTTGGCATCAACGGTTGTGCCGCCACTATGCGGCGCGGCAGCGTGTTTGTGATGTGCTCTACGGTCGATCCCAACTGGTCGGTTGCGCTAGAAGCGCGGCTGGAAAAGCTCGGCGTTCTCTACATTGACGCACCCATCTCTGGCGGCGCGGCCAAGGCCGCCAGCGGCCAGATGACGATGATGACCGCTGGCAAGCCCGAGGCCTATGCCAAGGCCGAGATGTTCCTCAACGCGATGGCCGCCAAGGTGTACAAGCTGGGTGACAGCGCGGGCGCGGGCAGCAAGGTGAAAATCATCAACCAATTGTTGGCGGGCGTACACATCGCCGCTGCAGCCGAGGCGATGGCGCTGGGCCTGCGGGAGGGCGTAGACCCAGCTGCGCTGTACGAGGTGATCACCCATAGTGCGGGCAATAGCTGGATGTTTGAAAACCGTATGGCGCATGTGCTTGCGGCAGATTACACGCCATTGTCGGCAGTCGACATCTTTGTCAAAGACTTGGGCTTGGTGCTGGACATGGCACGCGCCAGCAAGTTCCCGCTGCCGCTGTCCTCCACCGCGCACCAGATGTTCATGCAGGCCTCCACCGCGGGCTATGCCAAAGAAGATGACAGCGCGGTCATCAAGATATTCCCTGGCATTGAACTGCCCAAGAAAACCGACGTATGAGCATCAAGCTGGGCTGCATAGCAGATGACTTTACCGGCGCTACCGATTTGGCCAACAACTTGGTGCGCGCAGGCATGCGGGTGGTGCAAACGAATGGGGTGCCTAGTGCCCCGCTGGCGGCAGATGTGGATGCGGTAGTGGTAGCGCTCAAGTCACGCACCATAGCGCCCGCCGACGCCGTAGCGCAGTCATTGCAAGCCTTGCAGTGGCTGCAAAGCGCCGGGGCCCAGCAGATTTATTTTAAATACTGCTCTACCTTTGACAGCTGGTACGGTGCCAATGGCAGCAGCCAGCGCGGCAACATTGGCCCGGTGACTGAAGCGTTGATGGACGCGCTGGGCACCGACTTCACCATTGCCACGCCGGCATTCCCAGACAACGGGCGCACGGTGTTCAAGGGGCATTTGTTTGTCGGCGATGTGCTGCTGTCCGAGTCGAGCATGAAAAACCATCCGCTCACGCCAATGCAAGATGCCAACTTGGTGACCGTGCTGCAAGCCCAGTGCCAACGCAAAGTCGGTTTGATTGACTACCGCGTGGTGGCGGCAGGCGCAGCCGCCATCCAGGCGCGCGTCAAAGAGCTGCGCACCCAAGGTGTAGGCATTGCCATCGTCGATGCCGTGTCGAATGAGGATTTGATGCGATTGGGCCTTGCCTTGGCCGACCTGCCACTGGTCACCGCAGGCTCGGGCGTGGCCATTGGCTTGCCCCCAAACCTTGGTATCCAGGGCTCGTCACAGGCTGCCGTGCTGCCCCAGGCGCAGGGCTTGCAAGCAGTGGTGTCGGGCAGTTGCTCACAGGCCACCAACGCTCAGGTGGCTGCGTGGCAGGCCGCTGGCCTGCCGAACTGCGTGCTGGACATGGCGGCGGTGCTGGGTAACGACGCGCAGCACCGTGCGGCAGTGCAGGGCGTGCTGGCCTGGGCCCAGCCCCTGCTGGCGCAGGGCCCGGTGCTGGTGTATTCCACCGCCGATACGCAGGCCGTCAAGGCCACACAAGAGGTGCTGGGTTCTGAAGCTACAGGCGCAAGGGTGGAGCAAGCGCTCAGCAGCATTGCCAAAGGCTTGGTGGCACTGGGCGTGCAGCAACTGGTGGTGGCCGGCGGCGAGACCTCGGGGGCCTGCGTGCAGGC
>JAYVDN010000619.1:0-4389 GCA_043749385.1 Polaromonas sp. | reverse complement strand
GGGTAACAAGCATATGAAATTTAACCACCGTGAACGCCCAAGGATAGTTGCGAAAAACACCGCGAGCACACGACACTTTTGCTGACTATGCGTGAGAATTTGAAGAGCCATCGCTTTCTCCGTAAAATTTTTTCACCATACTTTCAAAGTATCACCCCCGACTCAACTTGGATGGCGTCCAGAATGCGAATGCACTGGCAACCACAAGACCTAGACGAAACCGACTATGTGAAATTGCATGTGAATTTACGCTTCTTTGCAACTAAGTGCGACAGAATTTGTGTAGCAATGCACCTCACTGGGCTGTGGCATGTTGCGGCTAACGCCGGTTGTCACTTCTTTTTTTATAGCTGCTCCCGTGATATTCTATTAGCCTGCGGGCTTAAATCGCTTATAAAGCGGGATGCACAACTTAGCCCGCACCGCCTCCCTCTTCAGCACCGCCCTGTGGTGGGGCTCGCTCACCACCCTTGGGTTTTTCGTAGTGCCTATGCTGTTTGCGCACCTGGAGGCGGTGCAGGCAGCAGGGCGGATGGCGGCGCGGCTGTTTGCGGTGCAGGGCTATGTGTCGCTGGGCTGCGGTGTGGTGCTGCTGGCATTGCACCTGCGCATGCCGCAGGCCGTGCTGGGCCGAGGCGACACTTTGCGGACTGACCCGCATCATTCGGGTCGCGCACCCCTGGTGTGGGTGCTGCTGGGCTTAGCTGCATCGCTGCTGGTGCAATGGGTAGTGTCGCCGTACATTGTGGCGCGGGACAACCTGAGGCTGTGGCATGGCGTTGGCTCGGCGCTCTACCTTGCGCAGTGGGTGTGCGCAAGTGCTTTGCTGGTATTGCGTAGCCGTTAAAGCTGCCATAGCTACGATGCTAGCTACTACATACTATCTATTTAGTAGCTGCTCCCGCGATATTTTATTGGGCTGCAGCCCAATTGGCCTCTAAAAAAAGGCCATGGTACGCACCTCTATGCTTTCGCGGCGCTGTGCGTTGGCAGGTGTGGTGGGGTCTTCAAAGGCGGTGTGGCCCATGAAGCGGGCGCGGCCATCGGTCTCGGAGTCATACGTTTTGAGCAGCAGGGCCTGGGTGGGCTCCATGTGGGGGAAGTACACCCAGCGGTGCGCCGCTGAGTGGCGCATGACGTAGATCTCGCCTGTGCGTTCGCGGTATTTCAGCTCCATGCGCAGCATGTCTTGCTCGGCATGGGTGGTGGCATCGCACACGGCCAGGGGCAGCTCTTCTACGCGGCGGTACAAGGGCTTCCACACGTTAAAGAAGGCGACGCGCTTTTGGAGTAACTGGTCGGCTTCATCGGGGAACAAATCGCGCACGCGCTGCGGGCCGGAGGCTACTGTGTAGTCACTGTGCACCAGCAGCACGGCCGGGCGCTGCACGGTGGTTTGCTGCTTTAAATCAGCAGGCAGGCGCTTCCTGATGGTGTGGTCAAACACGGCCACGCGCTTGGCACCGGTGTGGGCTTTGACAAACTCCACCACTTGGGGGTAGAAGCCTGCGTGCACGGCGGCATCGTCGTCAAACAGGTCAAACCCGTTGTCGAAGGGTTTGAGCTCAAAGCCTTCGCGGTCTGCGGAAAAGCTGGCAGCTTGCGGCCACCCGTTGTGGATAGCCACCTCGTGCGGGTCGGTGCCGGGCGGGTTGAGTTCCACCGTTTCTTCGGGCTCGTAGAAATAGTAGTCGGGTGGACGGCCATTGTCCACGCTGTAGTTCAGTGTGGCGCGGACGGATTGTGCTGCTGTCATAGTGTGCGTCAAGTGGGTTGCGTTTAGGCGGTGGGGCGGGTGAGTGTAAAGCCGGGGCCGACATAGGTTTTATGCCAGCTGGGAAGGGCCTCTACCTTCTGGGTCATCCAGCGCTTGAGGTGCGGGTGCTGGTCCAAAGGGAGTTTTTGGTAGGGGTGCAGGTGCAGTGGCGTAGCCAAGGCAATGTCGGCAATGGTGGGCTGGCTGCCGCAGACCCAGTCGTTCGTGGCCAAGCGCTCGTCCAAAATGCCAGCCAGCTTGTGGAACTGCGCGTCTTGCGCTTTCAGCACCGCTGGGTCTGGCTCGCTGCCCAGCAGGGGCTTGACGCAGTTTTCGACCAGGTAGACGTAGCAAGCTGGGAACCAGCTGGACGACTCCCACAGCAGCCAACGATTAATGTCAGCGCGCTTTTGCAGGTCTTTGGGGTAGGCGTTGTCACGGTCATGTTTATCAGCAGCGTATTGCAAGATGGCGTTGGACTCCCACAGCACAAAGTCACCATCCGCCATGGCGGGCACGGAGGCATTGCCATTGATAGCCAGGTAAGCAGGCTCTTTGTGCTCGCCTTTAAAGTAGTCCACATGCACGCGCTCGAACGGTGCGTTTAAAAAATCAAGCCCGGCCAGTACCTTGCGGCAGTTGACGGTGATGGGGTCTGCATAGATCTTCATGGTTGTCTCCTGGTTGTTTGGAAAGAAGAATTCTAGGCATTGACAGGCTTTCGCGCATCTGGTGGAATGCAAACTGATTGTTCTCGATTGGTAGACAATGACTTTATCCACCGACATGCTGGCCACCTTTGTGAAGGTGGCCGAAAAACTCAGCGTCAGCGCTGCGGCGCAAGACATGGGCATCAGCAAAGGCGTGGTCAGCAAGCGGGTGGCGCAGCTGGAGCAGACGCTGAACGCCACGCTGTTTAGCCGTAGCACGCGCCGCATTGCCCTGACCCCGGCGGGCGAAACCTACCTGGGCTTTGCCCGCCAGGCGCTGCACGCGCTGACTGACGCCGACGAGCGCCTGCGCGACCTGCGCCAAGAGCTGAGCGGCCCCATCCGCATTACCGCGCCCGGCTCCTGGGGTCAAAAGGTGCTGGCCGGTTTGATCCCCGAATTTTTAGAGCGCCACCCGGCCATTGAGATTGAGCTGCATCTGAACGACCGGATGATGGACATCGCCTTTGAACGTATCGACGTCGCCCTGCGCATGACTTCTACGGCCTCGCCCGATTTGGTGGTGACCCCGGTGGCCCGGCTGGACTGGGTGATCTGCGCCGCCCACAGCCACTTGGCCAGCGCGGGCACACCCACGCAGCCAACCGACCTGAAGCGCCACCCCTGCATGAGCTACTGGCGCGAAAGCTCGGACGATGCCTGGCAACTGCAACAAGGCGAGCACATACAAGCAGTGCGGGTGCGCAGCCGCTACCACGCCAACAACGCCGAAGCAGTGGCCCAGGCCGCCGCTGCCGGCTTGGGCGTGGCCCTGCTGCCGCTGTATGTATGCGAAGAAGACCTGGCCGCAGGGCGCTTGGTGCGCCTGCTACCCGACTGGACGCCAGTCACCAAGTTTGGCACCCGCATTACCGCCGTGTGTACCCCCGAGCGCATGCAATTGCTGCGCAACCGGGCGTTATTGGCCTTTTTGCGCGAACGTTTGGCGGGGGCGGTATAGTGCATTTGCAATGTAGACCGTCACTTACCAAGGGAACACCACTATGAACACCATTCAACGCAGGGCCGTCGTGATTTTGGCGGGCAGTCTGATAACGGGCGCTGCGCTGGCGCAGACCGCGCCGGTCAGGGTCAGCTCCAAGACAGATACCGAAGGCAAGTTGCTGGGCCAAGTGCTGATGCTGGCGTTGCAGGCCCACGGCATCCCGGTCGAGAACAAAACCGCGCTGGGCAACACCAAAATATTGCGTGGTGCGATTACTGCAGGCGAGGTTGACCTGTATCCCGAATACACCGGCAACGGCGCTTTTTTGTTTGCCGAAGAATCCAACCCGGTGTGGAAAAACGTCAAGGCAGGCTATGAGCGGGTGAAAGCGCTGGACTTGGCGAAAAACAAGATCGTGTGGCTGGAGCCTGCGCCTGCCAACAATACCTGGACGATTGCGCTGCGCAAAGATGTTGCCGTTGCCAACAAACTTAAAACGCTGGAAGACCTGGGCAAATGGATCAGCGGCGGCGGGCAGTTCAAGCTGGCCGCGTCGGCCGAGTTTGTGGAACGCTCTGACGCCTTGCCAGCGTTTCAGGCCGCCTATGGCTTCAAGCTCAAACCCGAGCAGATCCTCACGCTGGCCGGTGGCGACACCGCCACCACCATCCGCGCTGCGGCGGAAAAAACATCGGGCGTGAACGCCGCCATGGCCTATGGCACCGATGGCCCGTTGGCGGCTTTAGGCCTGGTCACCTTGGACGACACCAAGTCCGTGCAACCCATCTACGCGCCAGCGCCCATCATTCGCCAGGACGTGTTGGCAAAATACCCGCAGATCAAAACCGTGCTGGAGCCAGTGTTCAGGTCGCTGGACGGAGCAACCTTGCAAACGCTGAATGCCAAAATTCAACTGGAGGGGCAAGACGCCAAAAAAGTTGCTGGGGATTTTTTAAAGTCCAAGGGTTTGATTAAGT
>JAYVDN010000618.1:0-4585 GCA_043749385.1 Polaromonas sp. | reverse complement strand
GGTGCAAGGCGAGATGGACCACCGCGATGTGTTTTTAAGCGCGCATGAGAAGCAGCAAAACACGCGGATGTGTGTGTGCGTGTCGCGTGTGGTGGGCGAGTTGACGCTGGACTCTGCTTGGCGGCCTGATGTTGCTTAGTGGCGTTTTGTCGATGATGATTCACGATGCTCTGCCATTACTAAGATTGCCTTGCGTGGTCTTGTACGAGAGCCGGCCGACGGCGTACTCAGCTCCGCGGCTGTCCTCCGTGGCGGCTTATGGCCGCCTACTCCCCCTTTATGCCGCTGCGCTGAGTACACCGCCGACCAGCTCTAGCGAAGTAGTGGGCGATCCACCCCTGTGCCGCAACCATCCCACTACGCAGCTCTGGCGCTTGGTGTGCACTGCGCAGCGGCATCAAGGAGGAGGCCGAAGGCCGGGGGACAGCCGCGGAGCTGTGCACACCAAGTGCCGGAGCGAGCCCAGCCCAGGTGCTCACGCGTCTAGGTACCCGCTTCCCCAATAGTCAAACGCAAGAAGACGCCCACTACGTAAAAACCACCCCATGAAAACCATAGCCACCACTTGATAATCGACACCTAAAATACCTTGCAGTTTCAATTTCATCCGTACCACTGAATACCACTTAACTTATCTTCGGAGCCTTCATGCAAAAACGCCAATTTATCCAGGTCACCGCGCTCGCTGTTGCCGCCTTCGCTGCCTGCGGCGCCATGGCGCAAGACAACACCTTCAAAATCGGGCTGATTTTGCCCATGACGGGGCCGTTTGCCTCCACTGGCAAACAGATCGAAGCCGCAGTGCGCCTGTACATGGCGCAAAACGGCAACTCGGTGGCTGGCAAAAAAGTGGAGATCATCCTCAAAGACGACACCAGCGCGCCCGATGTCACCAAGCGCATCGCACAAGAGCTGGTAGTGAACGACAAGGTCAATGTGCTGGCAGGCTTTGGCTTGACACCGCTGGCGCTTGCTACTGCCCCAGTGGCCACACAATCCAAAACACCCATGGTGGTGATGGCCGCTGCCACGTCGAGCATTACCCAAGCGTCTGAATACATCGTGCGCACCAGCTTCACCCTGCCGCAGGCTGCGGTGGCGATGGGCGACTGGGCACCCAAGAACGGCATCAAAAAGGTGGTCACTTTGGTCAGCGACTACGGCCCTGGCATCGACGCAGAAAAATTCTTCAAAGACCGCCTTACCTTCAATGGTGGGCAAGTGACCGAGAGCCTGCGCGTGCCGCTACGCAACCCTGACTTTGCACCGTTCCTGCAAAAAGTGCGTGACGCTAAACCCGATGCGCTGTTTGTATTTGTACCCTCCGGAGCGGGCGCAGCGCTGATGAAGCAGTTTGCCGAGCGCGGCATGGACAAAGCAGGCATCAAGCTGATCGGCACGGGCGACATTACCGATGACGATATTTTGAACAGCATGGGCGACGCGGCACTGGGTGTGGTCACCTCGCACCACTACTCGGCCAACCACAACTCGCCACTGAACAAAAAGTTTGTCGAGGCCTTCAGCAAAGCCAACAACGGCCTGCGCCCCAACTTCATGGCTGTGGGCGGCTACGACGGCATGCGCGTGATCTACGAAGCCGCCAAAGCCACCAAAGGCGGAAGCGGTGAAGCTTTGCTGACAGCGATGAAGGGTCAAATCTTTGAAAGCCCACGCGGCCCGATCTTCATCGACGCCCAAACCCGCGACGTGGTGCATAACATCTACATCCGCAAGGTCGAAAAAGTCGGCGGCCAGTTGCACAACGTTGAGTTTGCCACCATCAACGATGTGAAAGATCCAGGCAAGGCCAAGCCTTAATACCGAATACAAAACAGCCGGACTTCCGGACGCAGAGGACGCAAAAGCTACGCAAAGAACGCAAAAGGAATTCAAAATACGAAAGAGAAGGGCTGCGTTTTGATAGACATTTTTTCCAGATTTGGTTTTTTTCTTTTGTCTTCTTTTGCGTCCTTTGCGGAATCTTTGCGTCCTCTGCGTCCGGCAGTCCGGTATTAAAACCTTCGACAACCAAGCCCCTCGTACAGAATATTAATGCTCACCATTCTCTTTGACGGCATTGCCTATGGCATGCTGCTCTTCATACTAGCGGTGGGTTTGTGCATCACCATGGGGTTGATGAATTTCATCAACCTCGCGCATGGGGCTTTTGCCATGGTGGGCGGTTACCTCACCGTGGTGCTCATGCAGCGCTACGGTGTGCCTTTTTTGCTGTGCTTGCCTGTGGCCTTCATCGGCGCGGGCCTCTTGGGCGCAGTGCTGGAGCGCACGTTGTACCGGCCCATGTACAACAAGCCGCACTTGGACCAGGTGCTGTTTTCCATTGGCCTGACCTTTATGGCCGTCGCTGCTACCGACTACTTTATGGGTTCCACCCAGCAGATCATGCAACTACCCGAGTGGCTTAAGGGCCGCACCGAGCTGTTTGGCAGTGAGCAGTGGTCCCTGGGCATGGGGCATTACCGCTTGTTCATCATTGCGGTATGCGCCGCGCTCACCATCGCGCTGCAAGCCGTACTCGTGAAGACCCGTTTTGGCAGCCGCCTGCGCGCCAGTGTGGACGACCCGCGCGTGGCGGCGGGCCTGGGCATCAACGTGAACGTGGTGTTTGCCGCCACCTTTGCGGTCGGCTCGGGGCTGGCCGGTTTGGGCGGTGCGTTGGGCGCTGAGGTGCTGGGCTTAGACCCGACTTTCCCCTTGAAATTTATGGTCTACTTTTTAATCGTCGTCGCGGTCGGTGGCACCACGTCGATTACCGGGCCACTGCTGGCCGCGTTGCTGCTGGGCATTGCCGATGTGGCTGGCAAATACTACGTTCCCAAGCTGGGTGCCTTCATCGTCTATGCGCTGATGATTGCCATTTTGGTATGGCGACCCCAAGGCCTGTTTGTGCGTAAGGGCGGCAAATGAATACGTCTACGCCTTTGCTCGCCGACTCGCGCCTCAAACCCTGGGAGGCGGTGCTGTGGCTACTGGCCTTTGCCTCGCCATGGGTGCTGGGCAAGCATGCCCTCATCATCAACGAGATCGCCATCGTGGCGCTGTTCGCCATTTCCCTGGATTTGATCTTGGGCTACACCGGCATTGTGTCCCTCGGGCATGCGGCCTTTTTAGGCTTTGGAGCTTATACGGCGGCGCTGTTTGCCAAGCATGTGATGCCCGATCCATTGGTAGGCCTGGTAGCGGGTATCGCTGCGGCCACGGCACTGGGTGCAGTGTGCTCACTCACCATCATGCGCGGCAGCGATTTAACACGCCTTATGGTCACCCTGGGCATGGCGGCAATTTTGACCGAACTGGCCAACAAAATGGACTGGCTCACGGGCGGCTCCGACGGTTTGCAGGGCGTGGTGATGGGCCCGCTGCTGGGCAAGTTTGAGTTTGATTTGAGTGGGAAAACGGCGGCATGGTATTCGCTGTCGGCACTGCTGGTATTGTTTTTGCTGGCCCGGCGGCTCATTCACTCACCCTTTGGAGCCACGCTCAAAGCCGTGCGTGACAACCGTTTGCGGGCCATGGCCATTGGCATCCCTGTCAGCTCGCGCTTGGCGGTGGCCTACACCATCGCAGCGGGCGTGGCAGGCGCAGCGGGCGCGCTGATGGCGCAAACCACGGGCTTTGCCTCGCTGGATGTATTTGCGCTGGAACGCTCGGCGGATGTGATGCTGATGCTGGTGATCGGCGGCGTGGGCTGGCTGTATGGTGGCGTAGTGGGCGCCGTGGTGTTCAAGCTCTTGCACGACTTTATCTCGGCCATCACACCGCAATACTGGACTTTCTGGATCGGCCTGTTCCTGGTGGTGTTGGTCATGGTTGGGCGCGAAAAGCTGCTGCGCCCCTGGACCTGGCTCGGCAAGACAGGCGGTACGCCATGAGCGAGATTGTTTTAAGCTGCCAAGGTTTGGTCAAGCGTTTTGGCGGCATCACTGCTACCGACAACGTGACATTGAACGTAGCCAAGGGCGCGCGCCATGCCTTGATTGGCCCGAATGGCGCAGGTAAAACCACGCTGATCAATTTACTCACTGGCGTGCTGGAGCCTACCTCAGGCAGCATCAACTTGCTGGGTGACAACATCTCCAACATGCCGCCGCACCAGCGGGTGCGTCGCGGCATGGTGCGCACTTTTCAGATTAACCAGTTGTTTGCATCCATGACGCCGCTGGAGACGCTGTCCCTCGTGGTCTCGCAGCAGCAAGGGCTGGGCGGCAAGTGGTGGCTGGCGCTAGGCGCTTCTAAAACTGTAGCTAGCGAAGCTTTGCAACTGCTGGAGCAGTTCCATTTAACCGACGTGATGCGCCAGCGCACCGAGCACCTGGCCTATGGCAAACGCCGCTTGCTGGAGATTGCCATTGCCCTGGCCTGCAAGCCCCGCGTGCTGCTGCTGGATGAGCCCGTGGCCGGTGTGCCCGCAGGTGAGCGCGAAGAACTGCTGCAAACCGTAGCCGCACTGCCCGCTGATGTGTCGGTGCTACTCATTGAACATGATATGGACCTGGTATTTGAATTTGCCAAACGCATTACGGTGCTGGTCAACGGCGCGGTGCTGACCGAGGGGACGCCC
>JAYVDN010000617.1:0-7916 GCA_043749385.1 Polaromonas sp. | reverse complement strand
GATGATGGCGCATTAATGAGCCGCCCGATGGCGCCGCAAGAAATGGATGGCGACGGCGCGATCTGGTTTTTTACAGAAAAAAATTCTGCTAAAACCCAGCACTTGGAAACTGCAAACCTCAGCTTCATCCATGCTGACCATGGCACCTACGTGTCCATATCAGGCCACGGTGTGATGCACACCAACCGCGAGCACATCCCGCGTTTATGGACGCCGTTTGCCAAACCCTGGTTTCCAGATGGCCCGAATTCACCCAACCTTGCATTGTTGAAGTTTGTACCCAATGCCGCAGAGTATTGGGATGCACCCCACAGCAAGATGGTGCGCATGTTTGCTATCGCGGCTTCTATCGTGTCGGGCAAACCTGTGGCCATGGGTGAGCACGATACGTTGACCAAATTGTCCTCAGCCTAAGACTATTTGTAGCCAGCCATGAAAAAAACTTTCATTACCAAAATGGTAGTAGCTATGCATACGGCAATGGCCTTGACACTCTTAGCTACCGGGTGCAAGGACAATTCGTATTTTGCACCTGTGCCTGTAGCAGCACCCCTGCAAGTGCCCGTACCAACATCCACCATCACCTTCACCCCACTCTCCAGCCCAATCGGAGTAACACCGGCGGGGCCAACCAAAGAGGCACCGGCCACCACCTCGCCAGTGAAATCTGAAGTAAGCAAAACCGACCAGTCGACGGCCATGCCGCTGCCCGGGCAGGCCAATGACCACTCTGTCATGCTACCCAACTGGACCCAAAAGCCCAAAAACTCCCCTTGATTTTCTTAACCTTGTAAAGGACTTATATGAACCGCATATTAGCTACTTCAACAGTATTTGCAACCCTGTTCCTCGCAGCCTGCGAAAAACCAGTGGTGGTGAACGTACCCACACCTCCCGTCAGCGTGCCTGGTCCCGCGGGCCCACAAGGCGCTCCAGGCAATCAGGGTAACCAAGGCAACACCGGAATTACCGGCAACACCGGCAACACCGGTGCTACTGGAAAAACGGGCGACGCTTCCACCATCATTGTGATTCCACCTGCTTCTACACCCACTAACTAAGCCAACCGGCATTTAATGTAAGGAGAGCATCATGAGCGTAGGTACCATTCTTTTGATCATTTTGATTTTGCTGCTGATTGGCGTTTTCCCCAGCTGGCCGCACAGCAAGAGCTGGGGCTACGGCCCCAGTGGCGGGCTTGGGCTGGTCGTTGTCATCATCATCATTTTGCTGCTGATGGGCAAAATTTGATGCGCACAGCCGGCGGCGCAATCGGGCTGCGCGAAGCGTGTCACACGTTCACGATGGCCAGTCTTACCGCGTTGCTTCTAGCGGCCTGCGGCGACACCGCTTTATTGCAGGTGTCTGCTGGCACAGGGCTGCAACCCACGCTTCCGGTCGCCAAGCGCACCCTGATTCCCACGGTGAACATTGCGCCCGCCGTGGGTTGGCCTACATGCACAACGCCTGTCGCGGCAGCCGGTACCCGGGTAGCTGCCTTCGCAAGCGGCTTAGACCATCCGCGCTGGTTGCTGGCACTGCCTAACGGGGATGTGCTCGTCGCTGAAACCAATGCGCCACCCAAGCCTGACGATGCCAAAGGCATCAAAGGCTGGGTGATGGGCATGGTGATGAAAAGAGCGGGCGCGAAGACCCCCAGCGCTGACCGCATTACTTTGTTGCGCGACACTGATGGGGACGGTATAGCCGACCTCAAAACCGTGTTTTTAGATGGCCTGAGTTCACCCTTTGGCATGGCCCTGGTGGGCGGCGACCTGTACGTAGCCAACTCTGACGCTGTGTTGCGATTCCCTTATGCGCCGGGCCAGACACGCATCACCGCACCCGGCACCGTGCTGACGACTCTGCCCGCAGGCCCCATCAACCACCATTGGACTAAAAACATCATCGCCAGCCCGGACGGCCGCAAGTTATATGTGACCGTGGGCTCCAATAGCAATGTTGCAGAGCGTGGAATGGCCGCAGAGTTTGAACGCGCAGCCATTTGGGAGGTGGACATGCAAAGCGGCGTACACCGTGTGTTTGCCTCTGGGCTGCGCAACCCTAACGGTATGGCTTGGGAGCCCAACAGCGGCGCATTATGGACCGTAGTGAACGAGCGTGACGAACTGGGCAGCGACTTGGTGCCAGACTATTTGACATCCGTGCAGGATGGTGCCTTTTACGGTTGGCCATATAGCTACTATGGGCAGCACCTGGATGACAGGGTCAAACCACCACGCCCTGATTTGGTGGCGAAGGCTATCGTGCCTGATTACGCCTTAGGCCCGCACACTGCGCCGCTGGGACTGGTATCTTCGATGGAAACTACCTTGCCAGGACCTTTTGCCAATGGCATGTTTATTGGGCAGCATGGCTCCTGGAATCGCCGCCCCCACAGTGGCTACAAGGTGATTTTTGTGCCGTTTGTGGGCGGCAAGCCTGTGAACGGAGCCCCTATAGATGTGTTGACCGGTTTTCTGAGCACCGAGGGCAATGCCTACGGTCGCCCAGTGGGCGTAGCCATCGACAAGAAAGGCGCACTGCTGGTAGCGGACGATGTAGGTAATGTGATTTGGCGGGTGACATCAGGAGGATGAATGACCCAACGGCCTTGGATTGTGGGATGGTGGATTTGCTGCCTGGCATGTTTGCTGGGTTGCACCAGCTTGCCCAGCATAGCCCCGGGTGCGGCACCTGGTTCAACCATTGCAGTAAAACTTGAGGGAGCGCGAGGTACGCTCTCAGACGCTCAGAGTAAGGCAATTCTAGACCGGTTAAAGAGCAGCGGCGCAGACACCAACATATTTGACCGCCATCTGGCGCTGGAAGAGGCTATGACCGGCAGCCCGCTCAATGCAGGCAATAAGGTGCAATTGCTTCTGGACGGCCCCGCTACCTATGACGCGATGTTGTCTGCGATTGCCGATGCCAAAGACCATGTCAATATGGAAACCTACATCATGGACGACGACGATGTAGGTCGAAATTTTGCCAAGGCATTGGTGGACAAGCAAACGCAAGGTGTGCAGGTCAATCTAATCCGCGACAGTGTGGGTACCTTCGGCACGCCCTCCGAATTTTTTCAGGCGCTCATTGACAAAGGCATCAAGATCGTCGAATTCAATCCCATCAATCCGCTGGTGGCGGGCAAGGCGTGGTCACCCAACCGGCGAGACCACCGCAAGCTGTTGATTGTCGATGGCAGGAAGGCGTTCCTGGGTGGCATCAATATCAGCAGCGTTTATTCGGGTGGCTCGTTTGGCAAAGGCGCGCGCAATCGCGAAGACGGTACGTTGGCGTGGCGGGACACAGACCTGCAATTGGAAGGCCCGGTAGTGGCGGAGCTACAAAAACTTTTTCTGGAAACCTGGGAGAAACAAAAGGGTGGGCGACTACCAGACAGGAACTACTATCCTCCCGCCAAAAGTGCGGGCCAAACGGTGGTGCGCGCCATAGGCAGCACGCCAGACGAACCCTATAGCCAAATCTACGCCGCGCTGCTGTCCGCCATAGGCAACGCCGAGACCAGCGTCTACCTGACCAACGCGTACTTCGCACCCGACCCTCAGTTGCTCGCCGCACTCACGGCAGCCGTGGGTCGGGGCGTGGATGTAAAACTCATCCTGCCCAGCCAAACCGACTCTTGGTTGGTGTTTCATGCGGGGCGCGGCTACTACACACAGCTGCTAAAAGCGGGGGTCAAGATATTTCAGCTTCGCGGTGCCATCTTGCATTCCAAAACTGCGCTGATTGATGGCGTGTGGGCTACAGTGGGGTCCACCAACCTCGACTGGCGCAGCTTTTTGCATAACCAGGAACTGGACGCTGTGGTGCTGGGCGCAGATTTTGGCAACCAAGTAAAGTCCATGTTTGACAGAGACTTGGCTTCGTCGGATGAGGTGTTGCTGGCGCAGTGGCAGCGCCGCACCTTGGACCTGCGGTTTAAAGAGTTTTTTGCACGTATTTGGGAATATTGGCTTTGAAAACATCATGATGAAATTTATAGCTGCTTACCTCACTACCGCCGGAGTGATGATTGTCATTGACCTGGTTTGGTTGGGCGTCATCGCCAGACCTTTGTACCAGCAGGGTATTGGCCACTTAATGACGGACCAACCCAACATAGCAGCCGCTGTAGCCTTTTATGCGCTGTTCCCCGTGGGTTTGATGGTCTTTGCCATCACGCCGGAAGCGGCCCTGCAAGGGTGGCAAAAATCAGCCATGCTAGGTGCCATGTTTGGTTTTTTTACGTATGCCACCTACGATCTAACCAACTTGGCTACCCTGAAAAACTACCCCGTCAGCTTGGCTTTGATCGACATGTTCTGGGGCACATTGGTCAGTGCCACCGCCGCCTGTGCGGGCAAGCTGGTGTTTAACCGGTTCTTGACTGCCTAACAGAGCTTCGGTGAAGACATAGAACCGGCGAACGGCACCACGCATTACGCCACTATCGGTTTGGCCACACCATGGCCGCTGGCACCACCCAACGGTCGAAATCGGCGGCCGAGACACCGCCTTGGTTCAGCGCTGACTCTCTCAGGCTGCAACCGCTGGCGTGGGCATGCTTGGCGATGTGCGCCGCGCGGTCGTATCCGATGTGTGGCGCGAGCGCCGTCACCAGCATCAAGGACCGGTCCAGCAACTCGGCCGTTCGCTGCGCATCCACTTCGATGCCTTCGACGCAGTGGGCTGCAAAGCTCACCATGGCGTCGCCTAGCAGCGTCAGACTGTCGAGCACGTCATAGGCGATCAAGGGCTTGTAGACATTCAACTCGAAGTGGCCCTGGCTGGCCGCGATGCCGATGGCGACATCGTGGCCCATCACCTGGGCGCACACCATGGTCAGTGCTTCGACCTGGGTGGGGTTCACTTTGCCGGGCATGATGGAAGAGCCCGGCTCGTTGGCTGGCAGGCGCAGCTCACCGATACCGGCGCGTGGGCCGCTGCCCATCAAGCGGATGTCCCCCGCGATCTTGGTCAGCGCCACCGCCAAGGTCTTGAGCGCGCCGTGCAGAATGACCAGCGGCTCGTGGCCGGCCATGGCCGCGAACAGGTTCGGCGCGACGACGAAGGGCTCGCCAAGGCGATCCGCCAGCACCTGCGCCACGCGCCGGCCAAACTCCGGGTGCGTGTTCATGCCCGTGCCGACCGCCGTGCCGCCGATAGCCAAGGCGTGCACTGCCGGCAAGGCGTGCTGCAGCGCGGCTTCGGCCAAGGCCAATTGCGCCTCGTAGCCGCCAAACTCCTGCCCCAGTGCGACAGGTGTGGCGTCTTGCAGGTGGGTGCGGCCGGTCTTGATGATGCCCGCGAACTGCACTGCCTTGGCCGCAAGCGCCGCGCGCAACCGCGCTAGTGACTTGAGCAAGGGTCGCGCCATCAGCACCACGGCGACATGCATGGCGGTCGGGAACACGTCGTTGGAGGATTGGCCTTGGTTCACGTCGTCATTGGGGTGAACCTTTCGGCCGCCGTTACCCAGCGTTGCGAGGTGGGCAAGCACCTCGTTCACGTTCATATTGCTTTGGGTTCCCGAGCCGGTCTGCCAAACGGACAGCGGAAACTGGTTATCCAACTCGCCCGCAGCCACACGCGCTGCTGCCGTCGCAATGGCAGCCGCTTTGTCGGGAGCCAGAAGGCCCAGTTGCCCGTTCACTTCAGCTGCCGCCCGCTTGATTTGGGCCAGTGCGTGGATGATTTCTATGGGCATGCGTTGCTTGCCGATGGCAAAGAACTGCCGGCTGCGTTCGGTCTGTGCTGCCCACAACGCATCGGCAGGCACTTCAATAGTGCCAAAGCTGTCGGATTCGGTGCGGGTCATGGTGCGTGCGATGCCTTCTATGCGAGGGAACACCGTTGATTTTCGGCGGACGCGCTGCGCCGGTCTGTTCGCTGCCGCACAGACGCTCCCACCATCGCGGATTTACCATGGCCGCGACAGGTCTCGGTGCGAGTTTCATGTGCCGTGTCTGGGGCACTGGGTGGTGCAGCAACTGGATCGACGATGCACCTGGAGAGTTCGAGCAGCGCCGGCAAAGCGAAGAACCGGCTAACGCGTGGTGGCCTATGAACGCAGGGGCTTGGGCCGCTCGAAAAGGTGACGGTGCCCACTTTGGTGATTCACGGCTACGTAGACGCGAGCGTGCCCATTGCAGGCTCGGGCCAGCTTACCCATCGCGCCATCGCGCCATCGCGCACAGCAAGCTGGTGACGGTCAACGGTACGCCGCACGGGCTGAACCTGTCGCACACGAAGGCGTTCAACGACGCGTTGTTGGCTTTCCTGCAGTAGCGACCCCGGATAGCGTAGCCCAGCGCTCACAGAGCGTTTTGGACAATACAGTCACTACATATTTCATAGCTGCTCCCGCGATATTCTATTGGCCTAGAGACGGATAGGCACCTCAAAAACGCCTCCAAAATCGGTGATTTAGCGGTTTTTCAGACCGCCACAGACTTCCAAGTGACCCAAAACGGTGATTTTGCCTAGATTTTTAGATGCATATCGGGCTGCAGGCCAATAGAATATCGCGGGAGAAGCTACGCAATATATAGCAAATATTTTTCGTTAGGGGTCAGATGCGGTATGCGCGCCAGTTTTCATCTGTGTCTGTCGGTTGCGGTGAATGCGAGGCCACTGTGCGAATGTTGCACGCTGGGTCAGTTCGGTAGCGCACAGACGCGCCGTCACGGCCCGGTTAAAACCATATAGCATCTCCCAGCTCCATTAGCAAACACCATGACCCCCCAACCGCATCTTACGCTGCCAAATACCCCGCATTGCACGGTGGGCGGGGTATGAGCGACACCTTGGCCCTACCGGACGCAGCAAAGCCAACAGCTGAAACAGCCGCCCAAACGCATGCTGCCAAGCCGCCAAGCGCCGTGCCCGCCCAGCCCACTGGCCAACCAGCAAAGCCCGGCGCGCCTGCGACCTCGCCAGCCGCGCAAGATGACAAGAAGCCCGCCCCACGCAGCCTGCGCAGCTGGCTGCTGATCGCCCTGGGCGTCGTGCTGGTAGTGGCTATAGCGCTGTACCTGCTGCGCAACGTGTTACTCGGCACGCCAACCAACGTATTTGCCGCCACCAGCGGGCAGCTAGTGCAAACCGTGGTGGCCAGTGGCCGGGTGGTCTCGCCGCAGCGGGTTTCGGTGGCGTTGCAAGGCTCGGGCCGGGTGCTGCGGGTGGCGGTGGCCGAAGGCCAAACCGTAGAGAAAGGCCAACTGCTGATTGAGCTGGACAACAGCGACGCCCGTGCCAGCCTGGCCCAAGCCCGCGCTACTGTGGCCCAAGCGCAAGCCAAAGTGCGGCAACTGCGCGAGCTGAGCCAACCGGTAGCGGCGCAAGCGCTGGCGCAGGCCCAGGCCACGGCGCTGCAAGCGCGCAAGGTGCTGGTGCGCGACCGCGAGCTGGTAGCGCAAGGCTTTATCAGCCAAGCCGCGCTGGACGACGCGCAGCGCGCGGTGGCTGTGGCCGACAGCCAGGTGGCCAGCGCCCAGGCGCAGGCCACCAGCAATACCCAAACTGGCAGCGACGCCGCGCTGGCCCAGGCTGCGCTGGCCCAGGCAGTAGCGGGGCAGCAACTGGCCAACGCCCGCCTGGCGCAAGGGCAGGTGCTGGCACCCAGCAGCGGCGTGCTGATCTCGCGCGACGTGGAGGTGGGCGACATCGTGCAGCCGGGCAAGGCGCTGATGGTGCTGGCAGCAAGCGGGCAGACCCAGGTGCTGGTGCAGATTGACGAAAAAAACCTGTCAAAAATTGCCTTGGGGCAACCCGCGTTTGGCTCGGCTGATGCGTTTGCCAAGCAGCGCTTTGATGCCGTGGTGGCCTATATCAACCCCGGTGTGGATGCCACGCGCGGCTCCGTGGAGATCAAGCTGGCCGTGGCCAACCCACCAGCTTATCTGCGCCAG
>JAYVDN010000616.1:0-5762 GCA_043749385.1 Polaromonas sp. | reverse complement strand
GCAAGCGCCGCCGCCGTGGACAACTCTGCACCTTTGTGAAACCGCCCGGCTTCCACTTATAAATCGGGGTTTGTTGTTCAGACAACCGGGGCCACTTCTACTGTCAGCTCCAAATGTTTTTTTAAATTTAAACAATATTTCAATAACTTCAAAACAAAGCTTGTAAGCTTTACGGCAAGCCCTCGGATATTAATCTACACGAAAAATGTAAAATAGTGGTCTTTATGACTAGATTTTGCATCTACCCAGTTATGTTGCTCTGCTTTTAAACATGCAAAGGCTGCGCCGTCAATTTGACTCCCAAGGCTTTACACACCCGTGCAATGGTGTCGAAGCGCGGCTGTGCATCAGCGCGCAGGGCTTTGTACAGCGCCTCGCGGCCAATGCCTGCGTCTTGGGCAATTTGGGCCATGCCGCGCGCGCGCGCAATGTCGCCTAGCGCGGCGGCCAGCAGGCCGGGGCTGCCGTCTTCCAGCATGTCGGTTAAATAGTCTGCAATAGACTGCTCATCGTCAAGGTATTTGGCAGGGTCGAATGGGGTAGTTTTAACGGTCATGGTAGGTTGCCTTTCGTGGTTTGCGCGGCTTTAAGCTGCGCGGCTTTCAAAATGAATGCTAGCTCGATGGCGCGGTCAATGTCTTTTTGCTGGTTGGACTTGTTGCCACCGCCTAGCGCCACCACCAGCACAATGTCCATTTGCGTGACGTAGATGCGGTAGCCTGCGCCAAAATGCTCTCTTAACTCGGTCACACCCGGTCCAACGGCTTTGCAGTCGCCCCACAAGCCAGTAGCCAGCTTAGCTAGCCGCGAGACCATACGAATGCGGGTGCGCTTGTCCAATGACTGAACCCATGTTTCAAATATCTCGGTCGTTTCTATCAGATACATTGCCACAATTGTATTCGATCGAATACTTTTGTCAAGTTGCATAGGTGTCCCGCGCAGGGGAACTACGGACTATTGTTTGATGGTGTGAAGACAACTTCAGTTATCCCAAATTTTCGGATAACAGCTGCAGACTGCAAAAACCAAGTAATAAAAAAGAAATTCGCTCCATGTTTAATGGCTACTCCTACTTTATTGGGCTACAACCTGATTAGGCATACTTTGGATGTACTGCGCAGGTCACACACTCACTGCATGCTTTGTAAACGTGGCTGCCGAAAAGCGCGTGCTGGCCTGCGGCCTCTTGCCAGGCGATGGCGCTTTGGGTGGTGCCCGTGCGCTGGGGGCACTGGGTGGGGCGGCTTGCGTCAGGCTGGCCCTAGGCTGCGCTTGGCACCGCACCAGCGCGTGTGCACAACGGATGGAAGGCGTTGGATGGCTTGGCTCCCCTGCGATGGCGTTTTACCTAGGCGCTGGAGTCTCATCTATGCGCAATGCAGTGCGCCACACAGCTTTGCCAGTGCCCGCGTAAATATGGGCAGCCCTTGCACATCTTTGCATAGGGCCCCCACCCGCCGGGTGCGCTGGGCGCTGCGCAAGGGCGTGGCGGTGCTTGACGTCGGCACCGCCCGCGCGCAGCGTGGACGGTGTGGCGGGCATGCTGGCACCGCACTTGCAGGGTTGGCGCATTGGCTGGCGCGCGGTGGCCGCCAGCACATGGTCTTGGCTGAAGCAAGCTTTATGTACTGTTGCATGGCAAGTCATACAATCCAATGATGAACGGCGATAAACCATCGGTCTATGTAGAGACCACCATCGTGAGCTACTTGGCAGCGCGCCCTAGCCGCGATGCGCTGCTGGGCGCGCACCAGGCTATCACGCATGAATGGTGGGCACTGCGGGCTAACTACGCCCTGCACTCCTCGCAGCTGGTGCAAAACGAGTCTGATGCGGGTGATGCCGAACAAGTGGCTAAGCGTAAGGATTTGATTGCCGCTTGCTCGTTTTTAGAAATTACCGAGCAAGACCTTGCGACAGCGCAGGCTTTGCTCACTGCTGCCGCTCTGCCCCCCAAAGCGCGAGCAGACGCAGTGCATATTGCCGTAGCGGCGCGGCACAAAATGGTGTACCTGCTAACTTGGAACTGCAAACACATAGCCAACCCGATGACGCAGTGCAAAATGTATGCTGTGCCGGAAAAGCTGGGGCTAGAGCTGCCCTACTTGATCACCCCTGAGCAACTTTTGGAGATGGAAAATGGCGACTGAAACTACCCCACCCCAAGCCAACCAAGCCCCGCAAAGCGCTCCCATCCCAGTGCCTGCCAGCCGAGTGTCCATCGACCCGATAGTGGCGCAAGTGCACGCCGTGCGCGAGCAGCAGTGGCAGGTGTATGGCGAGGACACGCGGGCATGGTTTGACGCTCTGCTGCGCTCGCAGGCGCGACGCGTGAACGCTTGAGATCTTAGCCCTACTTTTCGCTTGACGTGAATTTGGAAAATAGGTCACACGCTGTGTGACCTATTTAACTTGAATCTTATCCGTCAGCCTGGTCGGGTACGGTTTCGTTTGATTCCAGCCGGTTTTTTACTACGTATTTAGCAGCTGTCTGCGCAATATTCTGTTGGGCTACAGCCCGGTATGGCTCCATTTACCTGCAATGCACAGCGCGCAGCCACCGCATGCTTTGCAAGCTTGGCTAACGAAAAGCGCGTGCGGGCCTGCGGCCTCTTATCTGGAGATGGCGCCTTGGGTGGTGCGCATGCAATGGTGGCAATAGGAGTAGATGCCCGCACCAGATCAGCCTTGCAAACCCTTTATTAACGCTAAGATTCGCTGCTTCATCACTGGCAAATCATTGCGTATCGTAGCCCAAACGATTTCCTGGTCTACCGAAAAATATGCGTGTGAGACACGGTTACGCATCGCTACCATCACCAGCCACGGCACTTCGGGGTGGCGGTCTGTCAACAATGGATCGGCCTTTTTAATATTGTTCGCAGCTTCGCCCAAGATTTCAATGTTGCGGATCACCGCATCTTGCAGCTGCTCATTTTGCAAAAACGCAGCCTCGTCTTTGCCAAGCGTATACCGCTCAATGCGTTCAATTGCCTGCACGATGTGGTCAAGGTAGTCATTTACCCTCAAGCCCTTTTTACTCATACTGGCACGGCCTCTGCCAATACGATGCCACGAAATTTTGCTGGCAAGGCCCTTGGGGTGAGTACGTCCACGGCTACGCCCAACAGGCGCTCTAGTTCCACCTGAATACCCGCCACATCCATGAGCGTGGTGTCAGCGGTTGGGTCAATCAAAATATCCAAATCGCTTTGCTCGGTATCGTCGCCATGCACGACCGACCCAAACACGCGCGCATTGCTGGCGCGGTGGGTGGAGACGATATGCCGGATGGCTGCGCGGTGGGCGTGCAATGCAGTGGATGGCTTCATGCTGTTTCCTCAAAATAAGCATATTTTGCAGTTTAGCGGAAATGGACTACGCCAGCATGTAACCAGGGCGGCAAACTGGTTGCCTAGGATGCGGTAGTGCTGGCGGGTTACTTAGCTGGGTGTGAGCAACACTTTCGCTATGCATTTACTAGCTGCTCCCGGGATATTTTATTGTGCTTTAGCCTGATTACCTCCTTAAGCAGCGTTCAAAGCGGCCTGCTTCTTCGGCCTTCCGCCCAGCTTGCCGTTGGCACGGGACGACTGCGCTTTGGCGGCGCTGGTGGTACGGCCCCCGGCTGCGCCTATCTCGGCCATCCACCGCTTGGTGCCCAGCACGCCTTTGACCAAGCTGGGCACGTACAGGTCTGCGTCCAGCTTGGGCCAGTGCAGGCCTAGGCCAGCGGCTTGAATCTGGATAGTGCGCAGGTCGCTCACTTTGGCACCGGCCAGGCCCTCGGCCTGCTCTACCGGGAACTCGAATGCGCAGCCGTTGTTTAGCTCTACGTGGATGCGCCCGGCCTCGTAGCGGGCAGCGGTGGCCAGCGGGCCACGGGCTAGCAGGCGCTGGCCTTGCTCAGTGGCTTTGGCAAAGGTGGCTTGGTCGATCAAAATTGCGTTCTGTTTAGGTTTAGATGTGGCCATGGATTCGTCCCCATTCATTGCAAAGATGCGCTATGTTGGCTTGCAGATAGTCAGCTATCAACTGGAGCTGTCGCAGGCTAAAACCGATGGTGCTCATCAGCTGCACTTGCCCCAAGTCGCACAGCAGCTCAAACCGTGCATGCTCCCCTACCCCGATGACATGTACATGCGGCGGGCGATGGTCGTTTGTGAAAATCACCACACGCCAGCCTTTGAGGGCGGGTAGAACATTGGGCATGGATAAATTATAACCTATACGCGCTTAGGTTTAAACCCGCTTTGTGTATTGGGGTTGAATGTTGGTAGTCAGGCGCAAACGTGCTCTTTCAATTCTCTCTACAGCAAGTTGGGCGAAAAGCCATTCCAGCACGTCGGCATCTACCCCCACGGTAAGCTGCTGTTGGATGGGCCGATAAAACTTGCCGCGCTCTGTGCCCTGCCAGTTGTTTACGCATCGAATCAGGTACTTTGAGCACGATGGTGGAAACCAAAACAGCGTTACCAGTGCGGCGGTTTACTGGCGGGCATTTTTTTTGGTGGGTACGTTTTGCGGTAACTGGGCGCGCGTTAGCTCGTCGTCCAAAATATGATGGCGCACCCAGTGCGCTAGTGGGGTAAGCCTTTTGTTGGGCGATTTGCCGTCGCCGTGGGCTTGCGCACGCAGGGGCATGATCAAACCGATCGTTGCAGTGGGTACGTCCTGGCGTATTAGGCGCAGCGCGGGTTCTAGGTCGCTATCGTTGGAGCAAATGACCACTTGGTCGCACACGCCTCGGGCTACGTCGCGGTAGGCTTGCAAAGCGATGTTCACGTCGGTCTGCTTTTCTTCAATCATCCAGACTTGGGCAACCTTGGTCTTGGTGGGCGTTGCCCCCTCTTCATACACAGGCAGCGCCGTGGGCTGAAAGATGTGAAAGCCTTTGATGATCTCGATCACGTCTGGGTATTTGGCCAGCAAAGCGCGATGGTATTGCGTTTGCGCATGCTCCTATGCCTGGCCGTGCCGCGCATACGATGCTTTTACGGGAGCAGTGAAAAACTTGATGTTGAGCACCTGCGCACTTGGGTCTTGCTGCAATACGATCTGGTCACGAAACAGTGCGACCAGATCAGGAAACACTCAATCAGTTTGCCTTGAGTGAAACCACGCGCAGTGCCGTGCTGCTGTTTGAAGACCACGCCATTGCACGTAACACGTTCTCTGTGCCGCAGGGTTGCCAAAATGTCAGCGCGCGGGCGTTTTTAATCTTCCTGGCGCAAAAGGGTTGGATTGAAAGCGCCAGCGCTATTGAGCGCCAGGCGGTGCAAGCGGGTAGGCAGTTATCAAAGTTGCGATTTCCACCGAGTTAGCAGTCAAATAGGCTGCTAGCCCAATAGAATATCGCGGGAGCAGCTACTAAATAAATAGTAACACTTGGCTTACTCGTACACCACCCGCGCCTCGCCCGCATGCGCTTGGGCTATCCAGCTGGCCAATGCGGCATCGGTAGGGAAAAACTTGGCGCGGTCGTCCAGCGCGATTTCGGCGCTGGCAGACACATCGCCTGCATTGCGCCAGATGTTCAGGCGCACCGGCAGGCCGCGCAGCAACTCGCCCTGCTCTGTAACTTCTTTCTTGGGCGGAAAGTCGCGCACCATGCGAGCGACATCCGGAGCCTTGCCATTTACGTTGACGCGCAGGTATTTGCCAAACTTCGCGCGTGCCGTGGGCAAATCCCATATCGCGTTAACGACGAAGCGGATACCACCTGAGAAGCGGTCGGGCTGGGCCTTGCCTTGGACGAT